>JACMKY010000479.1 GCA_014379925.1 Cytophagales bacterium
GACACTGGACATTCCTTCGGTCCGCCGATGCGGTTGGACCGGTTCGCCGCCGTCGGCGGATGCCGTGCGATTCGACATTCCCTTCCCTTTGACCGGTTCGCCGATTACGGGACCGCCGTCGGCGGATGCCGCGGTCGGCCGCTGCCGTGCGATTCAATTGCCGCCCAGTTGCATTTCCGGTACCTCACCTTCCACGACCAGCCGGCCCGCCGTCGCCCGGCGGATCTGTTCGGTGGTCACGCCCGGGGCGCGTTCCAGCAACCGGAAGCCGCCTTCGGGCAGCACATCCAGCACGGCCAGCTCAGTGACGATTTTCTTTACGCAGCGCAGGCCCGTGAGGGGCAGGGTGCAGCGGGGCAGCAGCTTCGACTCGCCCGTTTTGCTCACGTGCTGCATGGCCACGATGATGTGGTCGGCGGAAGCCACCAGGTCCATGGCCCCGCCCATTCCTTTGACCAGCTTGCCGGGAATTTTCCAGTTGGCGATGTCGCCGTTTTCCGACACTTCCATGGCCCCCAGGATGGTCAGTTGCACGTGGCCCCCGCGGATCATCGCGAAACTGTCGGCCGAACTGAACACCGACGAACCCGGCAGCATCGTCACCGTCTGTTTGCCCGCGTTGATCAGGTCGGCATCCACTTCCTCCTCCGTGGGGAAGGGGCCGATGCCCAGCAGCCCGTTCTCCGACTGCAGCACCACGTTGATGCCGGCGGGAAGGTAGTTGGCAACCAGCGTGGGAATGCCGATGCCCAGATTGACGTACATCCCGTCCTTTACTTCCCGGGCAATGCGCCGGGCAATTCCGTGTTTGTCGAGCATCGGGTGGAGGGGTTGGTAAGGTGAAGGGCAACAAGTGAATGTCGAACTGAAGAACAAAGAACTCCGAATGTCGAAGTAGAGGAACAATTCCCTACTTCAACATTCCTTTCTCTTTCTTTTTCACTTCAACATTGGACATTGCCTTCCTTCCCTTTTACTTCGACATTGGACATTCCTTGTTGGACATTCGATATTCGACTTTTTACCCTCTTGGCCACTCCTTACGGGCGCAGCAATTCCAGGGCTTTATCCGGACGGTCGGTGATGAGGGCGTCCACGCCCAGGTCGCGGATCTTGGCCATCGCCTCCGGCTCGTTGACCGTCCATACGTACACGTCGTAGCCCTTTCGCTTCAGTCGCCGCACCAGACTCCGGTTCAGGAACTGGTAGTAGATGGTGATGCCTTGCACGCCGGGCTGCTCGTCAAACTCGCCCAGCTTAAAAACCCGGTCGTCGTAATACGCGGGAAAAGGCGGCCATTTGCCCACCATCACCTTGTATTTCCGGATGACGGGCGGGCGTTGATTCCCGACGACGTAACGACTCCCGGAGTAACGACTCCCGGAGTAACGATTCACCAGGTGACGACTTCCGGCGGCTTCCGCCCGGTCTACGTTGGCCAGTATCTGGTCGTAGAAAGACATAATGGTGCACCATTTCTCCGCGCGGTACTTGCGGATAAGGTCTACTACGTGCTTTTCAATGCGCGGGTAGAAGTCGTCGCCCTTCTTGATTTCAATGAGCAGCTTCGCCCGCCCGTCCACGAGTCGGAGTACGTCTTCCAACGTGGGAATCCGTTCGTTGCGGTAAGTCGGACCGAACCAGCTCCCGAAATCGAATTGCAGCAGGTCGCGGTAGGCGTAATCCACCACGCGGCCCGTGCCGTTGCTGGTGCGGTCGATGGTGGCATCGTGTAACACCGCCACAACCGAATCCTTGGTGTGGCACACGTCCAGCTCAATGAGGGGTGCCCCCAGGGCCAGCGCCTTCCGGAAGGCGCTCAGGGTGTTTTCGGGGGCCAGGGCCGCCCCGCCCCGGTGGGCGGCCACCAACCGACCCGGTTCGCGGTGGTCGATCAACCTGCCCAGGCGGTTGCCCACGAAACCGTACGATTGCACCCAGAAGATGAATCCCAGGAAAAACGGCGTGATGAAAACGGGCAGCACCACCTTTAACCCCAGGTTGGCGCCCAGCCGGCGGGAAACCAGTCCCCGGTGGTAGCTCAGGTACAGCACGCGCATCAACGGGAAAAGCACGAGGAGGGCCATCCATTCGCCCACGTAATTCCACCCTAGCCAGAAGGGCACGAAGGTCAACCCCACCGCGACGTCCGTGGCCATCCCCGCCGCGCCCAAGCGGGTGGCGTCCGGGGCGTGGCGGGGGGCCCGGCGCAAGGCAAGCCACTGCGCCAGGTAGGTGAGTCCCAGCAGGAAAGTAAACCATTCCGGCAGGTAGCCGCCTTGGTAGGTGAGCAAGATCGCCGTGAGCAACCAGATCAATTGGCGAATGATCCGGGGAGGGATTGCTTGGAAAAGTGTAGGCATGAACGGAGGCGTTGGCGGCCATAAGATAGTCAAAGTTTGAATTAAGTCGTGAGTCAACAAGTCAGCAAGTGGTAAGTCATTCGTGGCGCCGTTGCGTGGCCACTGGGCGGCATTCCGCAATGCAAGCCGTGCAAAGCATTATCAATCAGTTAGTCAAACAAGGGAGAAATGTCGGCTGATTAAAATTTTACCACTTGGCGACCGGCAACATATTGCCTTGCCACTGGTTGACTTATCGACTTACGACTACTTACCTTATGGAAAACCAAGTTTGTTTGATTACGGGCGCCAATTCGGGAATCGGCCAGGTAACGGCCCGGGAACTGGCCAGGGCGGGAATGACCGTGCTGATGGTGTGCCGGGACGTGCGGAAGGGCGAAGCCGCCCGCCGCGAAATCGTGGCCGCCACCGGCAACGGGCGGGTGGCCTTGCTGCGGTGCGATTTGTCCGACCAGGAAGACATCGTTCAACTGGCCGAGGACGTGCGGCGGCAGCACGACCACCTCGACGTGCTCCTCCACAACGCGGGGCTGATCGGGGAGAAACGCACCCTGACCGCCCAGGGCCTGGAAACCACCCTGGCCGTCAACCACCTGGCGCCCTTCCTGCTCACCCACCTGCTGCTGCCCCTGCTTCGCCGGAGCCGCGAACCGCGCATCGTGACGGTTTCCTCGGAAGCCCACCGGTTTGCCCGGCTCGACTTCAACGACCTGCAGTCGGAGAAAAGGTATGCGCCGCTGGTTGCCTACGCCGATTCGAAACTGGCCAACATCCTCTTCACCCGTTCCCTGGCCAACCAACTCCGCGGCGAAGGCATCACGGCCAACTGCCTGCACCCGGGCGGGGTGGCCACCAACTTTGGGTCGGGCTTCGGGGGCGGGCTCCTGGGCCTGGCCATGACCTTGGCCCGGCCTTTCTTCATCAGCCCGGAAAAAGGCGCGGAAACGAGCATTTTTCTGGCCTCTTCGCCGGCAGTGAAAGGAGTGTCCGGGCAGTACTTCGACCGGAAGAAGCCAAAGGAGCCCTCCCAAAAAGCCCTCAGCCACTACAACGCCCAACGACTCTGGGAGATTAGCGAACAACTCACCCGGACTCGGGAAAGAATGACGAATGATTGATGACGAATATTTCCTTTCATTCGTCATTCGTCATTCTTTCCTCCCCGACGAAAACGAGAATGAAAGTACACGGCTAAGTTTTTGGCCCGAAACAAGTTGGGTCTCCCCCTCCGGCAAACTTACCTTGTGTCTCCATTACGTTCGGCTTGGCAAGCGCGCCAGGGAAAGCCGGATCAACGACCAAACGGCAATCGATAGGAATGAAGATACAAAACGGCAGTGAACGGCAATTCAACCTGGACCATCTCTACGAATTGGCCGCCGGCGACCAGGGCTTCATCCGGGAAATGATCGAGTTTTACCTGAGTCAGGTTCCGGGGGTGATACGGGAAATGCGCCAGTTGCGGGAATCGAAGGAGTGGCGTGAACTGGGAGAGGTGGCCCACAAAGCGAAATCCTCCTTCAAGTTCATGGGAATGTTGCAACTCACTGAAGATGCCCGGGGCCTGGAGGAAATCTGTCGGCATCCACAACCCGACGAGGGAACGATCGGGACGTTGGTGGCCAGCATCGAAACCCTGACGGCGATTTCCTCCGAAGAACTGCGGGTTGAATTAAGCAAATCGTGAATTACGAATTACAATTGTTTAGCGCAATGATTCAAAACTGATCATTGATAATTGATCATTGATATGATGCGAATACTACTGGTGGAGGACGACGAGTTGATGCTGAAGGCCCTGGAGTTCCGGCTCAAGAAAGATGGCTACCACATTTCCAAGTCCCTGGATGGCCGGGACGCCCTCAATCGGATCAGCGAAGAAGAATTCGACCTCATCATCACCGACGTCATGTTGCCCTACAACAACGGATTGGAGATCGTCAACTACGCGAAGAAGTTGACCCGAAAGGTACCCGTCATCGTGCTATCGGCCATTGGGCTGGAAAACGTGGTGCTGGAAGCTTTTGAACTGGGCGCCGACGATTA
>JACMKY010000480.1 GCA_014379925.1 Cytophagales bacterium
GAGCAAGGCCACGGCGAACACGCCCCAGCCCGTCCGGTTGTTCACCTTTCGGAAATCGAGCTTGGGAGCTGGGTAGGTATCGACGTAAACGGGCTGGGACTTGGGCGCAATGGTGCTCTTCATGGGGAATGTTCCGGGGGAACGCGTAATGGAAAAGCAAAACTAGTCAATCCGATCGGAAATCGGAAATCCAACCGAACTCCCTCCCCAAAGACGCCGACGCGCCCGAAAAATTGTGTACCGAAAAAAGAGTTTATGCGTGAAGGCGTAGCGTCGTTGCATTGCAACGACGGATGGATCCTGGGCGTTTGGTTTTCATTCATCCACCCTGACCAACCCGGCGCGTCTACGTCGTTGCAATGCAACGACGCTACAGCGGGATGGTTACGTTACTGCATTGCAACGACGCTACTGCGGGATGGTTACGTTACTGCATTGCAACGACGCTACTTATCCACGGGGCTCCTCAACCCAGGAACGCATCACCCCTTGTAGAAAACCCACTTCGAGAGTTCCCGAAAGTTTACTTTCTTGCCGTACATCAGGATGCCCACGCGGTAGATGCGGGCGGCCAGCCAGGTGGTGGCTACGAAGCCAGCCACCAGCAGGGTCATCGAAAGCAACAACTGCCAGGGGGGCACCCCGAATGGGATGCGGACCATCATGAGAATGGGAGAGGTGAGCGGAAACATCGACATCCAGAAGGCCACGCTGCCGTCGGGGTCCTGCAACACCACCTGCGCCACCACGATGGAAGCGATCAGGGGAATGGTGATGGGAAACATGAACTGCTGGGTATCCGTCTCGCTGTCGGCGGCGGCCCCGATGGCGGCGAACAGGGCGCTGTAGAGCAGGTACCCGCCCAGGAAGTAGAACAGGAAGGTGCCCAGGATCAACGGCACGTTCATCGTTTGCAGGGCCGCCGCCGCGCCGGCGAGGGGGTTGTCGGCCGTCGGGTTGGGCGTGTCCTTGGCGCGGTCCGCCGGCTTCTCCGTCCGGACCACCGCCTTTTTATCGAGCCCAAAAGCGGCGGAGGTGAAGGTGGCAATGGCGAATCCCAGCACGATCCAGAGCAGGAACTGCGTCAGCCCGACCAGGGCCACGCCGGTGATCTTGCCCAGCATCAACTGAAACGGTTTTACCGAGGAGATAATTACTTCGACGATGCGGCTCGTTTTTTCTTCCAGCACCCCGCGCATCACCTGCGCCCCGTAGATGAACACCGACATGTAGATCAGGAACGCGCACGCGTAACCAACCGCGAAGGCCGCCCCGGAACTGCTGGTTTTTTCTCCCTCTTCGCTGAGGGCCACCGTAGCGATGGCTACCTTTGACTTGGTGCTGGCCAGCACCGCTTTGTCAATGCCCACTTTCTGGAGCCGGAGGCTTTCCAACTCCTGGTCGAGTACGTCCTCGATCCGGTTTTGCAACAGCATGCTCACGTTCTTGCCGGCAAACAGGACAATTCCCTTCGGTTTTTGCACGTCGATGGCGGGAATGTAAAGCAGCGCCTGGTAATCGCTCTGGGGAAGTGCCCGCTTGGCCTTGTCCACCGTGAGCGCGGAGTAGACAAACTTCACGTCCCGGCCGTCGGTGAACTTGCCCTTGAACAGGCCGCTTTCGTCCACCACCTGCACCACCTTGTCCTTGATGGAGCGGGTGGACAGAAAGACGACGCCCGCCATGAATCCACCCGTAAGCAAGGGAACGAGCAGGGTCATGATGATGAACGATTTCTTCTGTACCCGTACCAGGTATTCACGCTTCAGAATGAGGAAAATCTTGTTCATAAAAGGGTAGGTTGGTGGGTAGTCAACGGTCGATTGTTAGGCGGCAAGGTGTTTGGTTCGGGTGTACTTCAGCGATGCGCTAATCCCACCACTCACTCCGTATACACCGACCGGGTTGGGTTGCCGACGGTTTCTTTTCCGTTGCCGGTTACGCTGGTGATGAAGATGTCGTTCATGCTGGGGATGCTTTCCCGGAACGACTGGACGCGCACCTGCCGGATGAGGGCGGAAAGCAGGTCGTTGGGCGTGGCCGCCGAATGAATCCGGATCTTGGCCTGGTGAAGATCCTCCTCCAGCCGCCGGTTTTCCAGCACGTCGAAGTCCGGCGGGAGGGAGGCCAGGTCGCCTTCGAAGGCCACGATGTAGGTGTTGGTTTTGAACTGGTTGCGGATGGCTTTCGTGGTGCCGTCCAGCACTTTGTGCGACTGGTTGAGGAGGGCGATGTGGTCGCAGAGTTCCTCCACCGACTCCATGCGGTGCGTGGAGAAAATGATGGTACTGCCCTTTTCGCGCAACTCCAGGATTTCGTCCTTGATCAGGTTGGCGTTGATGGGATCGAAGCCGGAGAAAGGTTCGTCGAGGATGATGAGTTCCGGCTCGTGCAGCACCGTGGCCACGAACTGGATTTTCTGCTGCATCCCCTTGGAGAGGTCTTCCACGTTCTTGCCCCACCAGGTCTGGATCTCGAACTTTTTGAACCAGTGCTTCAGCCGGTCCATGGCTTCCGGCTTGGTGAGGCCCTTCAGCTGAGCCAGGTAGAGGAGCTGTTCACCGACCTTCATTTTTTTGTACAGCCCGCGCTCTTCGGGCAGGTAGCCAATGCGGGCGATGTGCCGGGGGTGCAGCCGTTCGCCCTGAAAAAGAATCTCCCCGCGGTCGGGAGCGGTGATCTGCGTGATGATGCGGATGAGGGAGGTTTTGCCCGCTCCGTTCGGACCCAGCAGCCCGAAAATGCTTTGCCGGGGAATGGAAACGCTGACGTCGCTGAGTGCCGTGTGGTTCGCGTACCGCTTGACGACGTGGTTGGCTTCTAGGATGTTCACGATCGAATTGGATTAGGTCCGATCAAAAGTAACCAAATCACCCGAACGAACGGCGAAAATCGGACAAAATTGCCTTCTTTCGGGTTGAAAGGTCCACGAACGGGGAAACGCCAGTTGAGCAACCCGTGCGCGCTGCCCGATGCATCGATCATTGTGGTCCGAGCGGAGCGGTCGGACCACAATGAATGAAGCAACCCATTCGGGCTACTGGAAAAATTCCTTCACCCGCTCGAAGAATCCCTTGTCGTTTTTGCCGGGACTGGGAATGAAGTTGGGCGATTCGCGCAGCCGTTCCAGGATCAGGGTTTCTTCCCGGGTGAGTTGCTTGGGGGTCCAGACGTTGATGTGAATGAGTTGGTCACCCCGGCCGTAGCCGTTGATTTCCTTGATGCCCTTTCCCTTCAGCCGCAGGATCTTGCCGGCCTGCGTGCCGGGATCCAGTTTGATCTTTACCTTTCCGTCGATGGTGGGCACTTCCACGTTGGTTCCCAGGGCGGCGTCCGCGAAGCCGATGTAGAGGTCATAGACGATGTTCTGGCCGTCGCGCTTCAGGATTTCGTCTTCGGTTTCCTCAATGACGATGAGCAGGTCGCCGGCCACGCCGCCGCGCGGGGGCACGTTGCCCTTGCTGCTCATGGAAAGCTGCATGCCCTCGCTGACGCCCGCGGGCACCCGGATCGGAATGACTTCCTCCTGCAGCACGCGGCCCTCCCCGTAGCAGTTGTCGCAGCGTTCGCTGATGATTTTGCCTTCGCCGTTGCAGGTGGCACAGGTGGAGGTGGAGACCATTTGGCCCAGCATCGTATTGACCACTTTCCGCACCTGGCCGGAACCGCCGCAGGTAGCGCAATTTTGCAGGGAAGTGCCGCTCTTGGCACCGTTGCCGCTGCAGACGGTGCAGGTGACGTGGCGTTTCACTTTTATTTTCTTCTCCACGCCGTTGGCCACTTCGTCGAGCGTGAGTTTGAGTTTAATGCGCAGGTCGGTGCCTTTCCGCACCCGCCGTCCCTGACCACCGCCGAAAAAGCCGCTGAACGGACTGCCTTCGGTGAAGATGTCGCCGAACTGGGAGAAGATGTCGTCCATGCTCATGCCACCCCCGCTGAAGTTGCCACTCGCGCCCTGGTGACCGAAACGGTCGTAACGCTGCCGCTTTTCGGGATTGCTCAGCATCTCGTAGGCTTCGGCCGCTTCCTTGAATTTGTCTTCGGCCGTCGGATCGTCGGGATTCTTGTCCGGGTGGAACTTGATGGCAATCTTCCGGTATGCCTTCTTGATCTCCTCCGCGGAAGCCGACCGGTCAACGCCCAAAATTTCGTAATAATCTCTCTTTGCCATCCCTCAATTCATCAGTTATGGATTGTGGTTGGGGGGTGTGACTGGGTAGCGCCTACCAAGTTCACCACCCCCCATTTACCATTCAATCAAATCAGCCCAAGTACGCAATTCGCAGCCATCGGTCCTGCCTGCCGAACCACTAAACGGGTCGTGCTTGGCGTTGATCGGCTTGTCACTCGTGGCCTCCCACTGTTTGGTGCCAGTATCGTCAGCTTCCGATGACCACCTTGGCAAACCGGATTACCTTGTCGTTCAGAAAATACCCTTTTTCTACCTCGTCCACCACTTTCCCCTTCCATTCGGGGTTGGGAGCGGGGATTTGCGTGATGGCTTCGTGAAAATCGGCATTGAAGAGTTGACCCTCGGCGTCCATTGGCTTGAGCCCCTTCATTTCCAAGGTTTTGTATAGCTTATTGTACACGATCTGCAGGCCCTCCCGGACCGATGGCTGACCGCTGGCCTCCCCGGAAGCTCCGTCACTGGCAAACTTCATTGCCCGTTCGAGATCGTCGAGCACGGGCAGCAACGCCACCATCAATTCTTCACTGGCCGATTTAAGGTAATCCAGTTTCTCCCGGGAGGAGCGTCGGCGGAAATTTTCAAAGTCCGAGTACAGGCGCAGGTACTTGTCCTTCAACTCGGCTACCTGGGCGTTTGCTTTCTCGTTCTGGTCCGCCTCCGCGGTCAGTTCGTCCGTTGCTACCGAATCATCCGCCGTTTTTCCGGTCGGGTTGTCGGTGGATTGCCCGGTTGGATCAACCAAATCCTCCTTAACGGGTCGTTCTTCCTGATTTTCCATGAGCCGTGTATTTATACCCCAAAATGATGTTTCGATTGCTGCAGTTTCAAAACGATCGGGTCCGGTCAGGAACCGTTCTGCCGGTTTAAGCCGAAAATCCGATCCTTTCTGGCTTGTCAATTTTGTTGCCAAAGCTGCCAAACCTGTCAAGATGGCACTAGCAGCGGTCGTGGCAACTTGCGCTCAACCGGGTAACAAAACCGTCGCGGCGAGCCGACGCAAGGGGATAGCGGATGGGGCAGGGCTCCATCCACCAAAGAATGATGGCGGCTCCTCCGGAACAAAACTTTTTCCGGATGAAATCCGCGTCGGCGTCCGTTGTGTTCACTCCGTTGCCCGCGCCCGTTGAACCGTCTCGGTTGATTGACGGCCCCGGATGCTGCCGACGCGGAACCCGGTGGCGCGTTCCCAGATCATTTCAGGCTGGCAAAAGCCAGCCTGGTTTCCAAACAAGGGGGTCTTTGCTGCCGGATTTCCCCGCCCGCCCGCGTACGACGGAGGCGGAACCCCGGCTCAATGCCCCGTTCCGCGCGTCATCGCCGCCGATTGCTTCCGGAACCGGCTTTTTCGGCGTTGCTTGCCCGAACGTTCCGGCTTTCCTTATTTTCTTATTCCCGCGCGGGGTCTTGGTTAATTTGCTATTTTGCGGAATGGTGGACAAAAGATGGGTGTACAAATCGGTGCCTGACGCGGTCAGTAAGCCGGCGAAGGCGGATTGGTCCGGTCCGGCCGACGCCTCACCGGCGGAGGAAGGAGGGGATGGGCAAGGCACCGGGACCATGCCGACCAACCACGAAATGGTAGCCAGGTTGGCAGCGGTCATCAACGTCAACCTGACCTTGGCCGCCCTCCTTTTCCAACGGGGCATCCGCACCTACGAGGAGGCCCGGCATTTTTTCCGTCCCTCCCTGGAGCACCTCCACGATCCTTTTCTGATGAAGGACATGGACCGGGCCGTGGCGCGGCTCGACCAAGCCCTCCGAGCGGGCGAACGCATCCTGGTCTACGGCGACTACGACGTGGACGGAACCACCTCGGTGGCCTTGTTCTACGGCTTCCTGAAATCGTGGTGGTCCCTGCCGGCCACCCACTTTCAGTATTACATCCCCGACCGGTATGCCGAAGGGTACGGCGTGTCGAGCCAGGGCGTGGACTGGGCGCACCAGCACGGCTTTACGCTCATCGTCTGCCTCGACTGCGGCATCAAATCGGCCGACAAGGTGGATTACGCCAAAACGTTGGGCATCGATTTCATCATCTGCGACCACCACCAGCCCGACGCCCGGCTTCCCGACGCGGCGGCGGTGCTGGATCCGAAGCGGTCCGACTGTTTCTATCCGTTCGACGGGCTGTCGGGTTGCGGGGTGGGTTTCAAATTTCTGCAGGCCCATTGCCAGCAACAAGAAATTCCCTTCGAAGAGTTGTATCCTTTCCTGGATCTGGTGGTGGTGAGCATTGCCGCCGACATCGTGCCGATGGTGGGAGAAAACCGGGTGCTGGCCTACTTCGGCCTCCAGCAACTCAACACCAGCCCGCGTCCCGGCTTGAGGGCCCTGATGCAGATAGCGGGTTGCACCCACTTCCGCGACATCAGCAGCGTGGTGTTCGGCCTGGGACCGCGCATCAACGCGGCCGGCCGGGTGGCGCACGCCAAGGTGGCCGTGCAGCTGCTGCTGGCCGATACGCCGGGGGAAGCGACGGCGTTTGCCCGCCAGATCAACCTCAACAACACCAGCCGGCGCGACCTGGACGCGGGCACCACGCAGGAGGCCCTCCAGATGATTGCGGGGGACGAAACCTTGTTGATCGCCAAAAGTACGGTGCTTTTCAAGCCCGACTGGAGCAAGGGCGTGATCGGCATCGTGGCTTCGCGTTGCATCGAGAAGTACCACCGTCCCACCATTATTCTCACCGAATCGCAGGGGAAGGCCGCGGGCTCGGCCCGTTCGGTGCCGGGCTTCGACGTCTACGAAGCCATTGAGGAATGCGCGGACTTGCTGGAACAGTTCGGGGGGCATATGTACGCGGCGGGATTGAGCCTGAAGCTGGAGAACGTGCCCGCCTTCCGCCGGAAATTCGAGGAGGTAGTCGCCCGGAGGATTCTGCCGGAGCAACTCACGCCCCTCATCGAAGTGGATTTGAACCTCAACCTGGCGCAGATCACCCCCAAATTCTACGGCATTCTTCAGCGAATGTCCCCGTTCGGTCCCCAGAATATGCCGCCCACCTTCGTTTCGGAGCGGGTACGGCTCCAGGGCGAGGCCCGGGTGCTGAAAGAGCAGCACCTCAAGCTCTGCGTTTTTCAGGAAGGTTCGTCCGTGATGGAGGCGATCGGTTTCGGAATGGCGCACTTCTACCCGCGGCTCAACGCCGAAGAGCCGTTCCAGATCTGTTACCAAATCACGGAGAACGACTTCCGGGGCAGCAAATCCCTGCAACTCCACCTCTGCGACATCAAGTTTGGCGAGGGAGGGTAAGGGGTTGGCAAGTTGCAGGTTACAGGTTGCAGGTTACAGGTTGCAGGTTGGCAGGTTGGCAGGTTGGCTTTACCACCGAGCCGCAGGGAGAGCAATGGAAAGCTAAAAATGAGGTACGGCCATCAAGCCGTAAACGATTGTTCATCCTGTTTTCCAACCTGTCAACCGGTAACCTGCCAACCCGTAACTTGCCAACCGGTAACCTGCAACCTGTAACCTGCCAACCTGTAACCTGCCAACCTGCA
>JACMKY010000481.1 GCA_014379925.1 Cytophagales bacterium
ACGCATTAACGGCGATCTGTTCTTCGTGCTGGCTCACGTCCAGGCCCACCAACTCCTCTTCCTCGGATACGCGCAACGGGAGGATGATGTCGGTGATTTTCAACAGGGCGAAGGAGACCAGGAACGCAAAGCCGGAGACCACGGCCAGGGCGGTCAGGTGCTTTACGAACAGATCCACCCCGCCGTACGCCAATCCGTCCACCGCCGCGGCGTTGATGGCCTTGCTGGCGAAGATGCCCGTCATGATCATGCCGACCATCCCGCCGATACCGTGACAGGGAAACACGTCCAGCGTGTCGTCAAGCCTCGACTTGGACCGCAGGTGGGCAAAATAGTTGCTGGTAACCCCGGCAATGACCCCGATGAAGATACTCACCGGTACGCTTACGTACCCCGAAGCGGGCGTAATGGCCACCAGCCCGACCACCGCTCCGATGCAGAAACCCAGGGCCGTCAACTTCTTGCCCCTGGCCACGTCGAAGAGGATCCAAGCCAGACCCGCCGCCGAAGCCGCCACGTTGGTGACGGCGAACGCACTCACGGCCAGCGGCGTAGCACCTACGGCCGAACCCGCGTTGAAACCAAACCAGCCGAACCACAGCAATCCCGTACCCAGCAAAACGTAGGGGATGTTGGCCGGGGGCAGAACCTGGTTGTTTTCGTGCGACTTTCTCCGTTTGAGGTAGATGGCCGAAGCCAGGGCTGCCCAACCAGCCGACATGTGCACCACCGTTCCGCCGGCGAAGTCCAGCACACCCAGTTTGAAAAGGAACCCGTCGGGGTGCCAGGTCCAGTGGGCAATGGGGGCATAGACGAAGAGGCTAAAGAGCACGATGAACAGGATGTACGACTTGAAATTGACCCGCTCGGCGAACGAGCCGGTGATGAGGGCCGGGGTGATGATGGCGAACTTCATCTGGAAGAAGGCGAACAAGGCCAGCGGAATGGTGGCGGCCAGCGACCAGGGCTTGCCGTCCAGTACGCCGTTGAACATGAAGAAGGTGCGCGGGTCGCCGATGATGCCCCCGATGGAAGTACCGAAGGAGAGGCTGAAACCCACCACAACCCACAGCAGACTGATTACGCCCATGGCCACGAAGCTTTGCAGCATAGTGGAAATGACGTTTTTCGAGTTCACCATCCCGCCGTAGAAAAACGCCAGGCCGGGGGTCATAAACAACACCAGGGCCGTTGCGCAGAGCTACCTGGCCGTATCGCCGGCACTGATGCCTTCGGTTACAATGGTGGTGGGAAGGGCGGGCATTAGGATGGCCGCCACGCCCACGGCCAGTAGAATCAACAGGGGTAGAACATTAGGTTTTTGCATATTCGTACGTGTTTAGAGGTTGAAAAGGGGATAGTTGATTGTCTGGTAGGTATCGAAAACTTTTTGAGTAAATAGAAGGCATTGGTTCCCTTCACGCGCGGCTTAATACCAAACGGCTACTGGTTAACTACCACGTTTCTTTGCTTTTGTGAGCCAGTTCGCCAACGACTCTGGGTCTTACCAACGCGGCGGTTTTTAGTTGGCGGATGTCCTCTTCCACCGCCAGTTGCGCGTTTCTGCGGTGTTTCTGCCACAGCTTCTGCCAGCCGGACGCCGTGGTTTCCGCCAGGTCCTTGGTCTTGCCCGCGGGCACCATCCGGTAGTAACGGTCTTCTTTGTAGTAGGCAAACACGAAGTCGGTAAACTGGTAGCGATACTTCTGGTCCTTCGCTTCCAGCATCAGGCGGTAATGCACCTTGCCGTGCAGCTTCTTGGTGACGTATCCCTTGTCGTAGGCGGCCAACGCGCGGGAGGCCACCAACCGCCCGGCGGCCGAGTCGGCTTCTACCACCGCGTAGCCCTCACCCAGCAGCCAGCCCTTGGCGTTGGCGTACAACACCCCGGCTTTCATCGAGTCCGCCTTGACCACCTCGTAGAACGATACTTTTCCCCGCTCGTCCAGCGGCAACGGTTGGGCGTGGAGGGCACCGAGGGCAAGGGAGCCGAGAATCAAAATGAAGTGCTTCATTATCAATAGTTAAGGTGAGCGAAACGGTTCGCCAGGGTGGTTTGGCAATCCGGCGCCTACGCGGTCCGGCCCAGTCGGGAACGCCCAGTCAGGGACGCCAAACCACAATAGTAGCTTCGCTGCATTGCAGTTGGCTTTTCAACCCTCCCAACCCCACTAACCCTTTAATATTTATAGATAAAGGCTACCCCTAGGGTAGATTGGGAATCGGTGGGGTTGCCGTCCGCGTCCTCGTAAAATCCCTGAGACGTATCAATCCGCAATTCCGGCTTTACCAGCAACTTGCCCGCGGCCAGCGTAATGGGCGTGGTCAGGGTCAGCGAATTGTTAATGGCCCCGAGGTAGCGCACGTAGTGTTTGTCGTTGAAGTGCTCGAACCGCGCTCCGATGCCGAACGCGTCGCTGACGGCGAAGTTGCCGTAAAAGGCCACGCCCCCCCAGGCCGGCTGCAGCGTGGAGTACGTATTCCGGATGCTGTTCTGGCTGGCGGATTCATCGACCAGGAAATTGTACCGCCCGTAGGCGGCGTTGATTCCCAAGAGGAAGCGATCCGTGATTTGATAACTCGTCGTCAGGTCGAACAGGCTGCGGGTATAGTCAGTCAAGGCGGGGTTGCTGCCGTTGGCAAGCGTGGTCAGGTAAGTATCGTCGCTGTAACCGCCGATGTAGTTCACGTACACGTTCCAGCCGTCCACGGGCTTAAAAAACAGTTGCGCAATCACTGACTTCTGCTTGTTGTCATCCGTGAGGTTGTCCCAGTTGTTGACCACACCCACCATCAGGGCCGCGTTGTCGCCGAAAGCGTAAGCGGCTTTGAGGCCGATGTGGTAGAAAGGCCCGTTGTTGAAAAGATTGGATAGTGAATAATGGTAGTTGACGGGGGCGTCGATCACCTCGTAGCCGATGTGCGTACCGAACTGCCCCACCGTGAAGCTCAACTTGGGCGTGGCCCGGTAGGTGAAGTAGGCTTGCTTGATGGCGGCCGCCGTACCGTAGAGTTGGTTGACGTAATTGTTGGCCGGGTAGTACAGGTTGGGAGAACCGGCCGTGCTGCTTCCGATGGCCGTACCGGTCGAATCAAAGACAACGCTTCCGCGGGTGTTGCCGAAGTTGCCCAGTTCGGCATTGGGTCCGAACGTGAGGTCAATCACCAGGTCGGACTTGGCGTTGGTGTAGGCGAACTTGGTTTGCACCAGTCCCAGCGCAAATTGGTTGGCAAGGCGGTCGAACGCCCGGCCTACCTTGAGCGAACCGTCGGACTGTCCGATTCCGATCAGGTTACCCGAGCGGGGCTGGTTGAAAGTCGTCAGATAGTACGAATCAATGTAACCCGAAATAGTGAATGTTCCGGCGTCGGCGGTGGAATCAGCGTCGGATGCAGTTTGGGCGAAGGCCGACGGGCCAGCAATGGTGGCAAATAAAATCGTGCGTAAAATTCGCTTCATGGGTGAATGGGGTCTAGAGATGAAAGAACAGCCGAAAGCAGATTGGAGAGAAGCAGAGCCAGCCCGGACCACCGCCACACCGGGAACGCGGTCGGCCGGACGGTAGCAAAACAGTGCGCCCGAACGAGGCAGCAAACGGGAGAAGCAAAACCGGAAAGTAGCTACCAACCACCAGGTGTGAACGAACGGGATGAAGGGTTGAAAAGAACCTTAGGGAATTAGGGCTTGAACGCAGTATAAAACTGAATACACTGAAAAAAATTTTCATTATTTATTTTGCTCCTGCATAATTTTGCAGAATTATATTTCGATTAGCAAAATTAATGCTGTTTGTTATATTTGCAAGCGATCGCCTGTTTTTTTGAGAGAGTTTCTCAAAAAGCGCGTAAGAATGGGAGAGAAAGCCTAATTAAAGGACCTCCTTTTTACAAAAGACCGCGCTTTCTGGCATTTGCTCACTAAAGAAAAGTGTCGACCAGTGCCGCCTCCGGCGACTGTTGGGTATTTCAAGGATGAAAAAGAGTCTATTACAAAACTACCTTTATATTTGGGTCACTTTTTTACGACTAACCGCTTGCTGGCCAGAACCGGCCAGATCCTGAACACCCAGTAAAACATCCGTTTTCCAATCATTTAACCCCCCCGCATGGCAACTTTACGATTCAGAGCCCTGGATTACGTCAATGAAAGGAAACCGGTGACGCTGGCCGTTCCTTCCTCCAAGATTTCCGAGTACTACGGCAGCAACGTGTTCAACAAACCGGCGATGCAGGACTTTCTCTCGCCCGAAGTATTCAAACAGGTCAACCACGCCATTGCCACCGGCTCGAAGATGGACATGGACATTGCCGACGCCGTGGCCTCGGCCATGAAAAGCTGGGCCATCGGCAAGGGCGTGACCCACTACACCCACTGGTTCCAGCCGCTCACGGGCTCCACCGCCGAAAAGCACGATGCCTTCTTCGAGGTGGACGGCGACCGCGTGATCGAAAAGTTTCGGGGCGGGGCCCTGGTGCAGCAGGAACCGGATGCGTCGTCCTTTCCCAGCGGCGGCATCCGCAACACGTTCGAGGCGCGGGGCTACACCGCCTGGGACCCCAGTTCCCCCGCCTTCATCATGGAAGGCATCTGCGAAAAAACCCTTTGCATTCCCACCATCTTCGTCTCCTACACCGGCGAGGCCCTCGACCACAAGGCACCGTTGCTGAAAGCCCTGGGCCTGGTCGACCGGGCCGCGACCGCCGTTTGCCACTATTTCGACCGGGACGTGACCCGCGTGGTGGCTACCCTGGGTGCCGAGCAGGAATACTTCGTGGTGGACAAAGCCCTCTACAACGCCCGCCCGGACCTGGTGATGGCCAAGCGCACCGTGTTCGGCCACGCGCCGGCCAAGGGGCAACAGCTGGAAGATCACTACTTCGGCTCCATCCCGCCCCGCGTGCAGACCTTCATCCTGGACTTCGAAATGGAAGCCTGGAAGCTGGGCATTCCCATTCGCACGCGTCACAACGAGGTGGCACCCAGTCAGTTCGAATGCGCCCCTACGTTCACGGAAGTCAACCTGGCCATCGACCACAACCAACTGCTCATGGACGTGATGAACCGCGTCGCCGAGCGGCATAACCTGAAGGTGCTTTTCCACGAGAAGCCCTTCGCGGGCATCAACGGCAGCGGCAAGCACAACAACTGGTCGCTGGGCACCAACGCGGGCAAGAACTTACTTTCGCCCGGCAAGCGCCCCAAAGACAACCTGCAATTCCTCACTTTCTTCGTCAACATCATCAAGGCCGTCCACGAGCACGCCGACCTGCTGCGGGCCAGCATCGCCTCGGCGGGCAACGATTTCCGCCTGGGCGCCAACGAGGCACCGCCCGCCATCATTTCCGTTTTCCTGGGTTCGCAACTGAGCGAAGTGCTGGATTCGCTGGAAAACAACCAGGACATCATCGAAAAGGGCGATAACATGTACCTCAAGCTGGGCATCGACAAAATTCCCGAGATTCTGCTCGACAACACCGACCGCAACCGGACTTCGCCCTTCGCTTTCACGGGCAACAAGTTCGAGTTCCGCGCCGTGGGGTCTTCGGCCAATAGTGCGGCGCCCATGGTTGTGCTCAATACCATTGTCGGCAATCAACTGGCGGCCTTCAAAAACGAAGTGGACGCAGACATCGAGAAAGGTACCAAGAAGGAAGTAGCCATCATCAACGTGCTCAAGCGCTACATCCGGGAGTCGAAGGCGGTGCGTTTCGAGGGGAACGGTTACTCGGAAGAGTGGGTGCAGGAAGCCAAAAACCGCGGCTTGTCCGACATTACCACCACGCCGCCGGCCTTGCACGCCTACCTCAGCCCCCAATCAAAGGAGCTGTTTGTCCGCAACCGCGTGTTCAGCGAGCGGGAACTGGAGGCCCGCCACGAAATCAACCT
>JACMKY010000482.1 GCA_014379925.1 Cytophagales bacterium
TCCAGTTGGTATCGAAGAGGGGACTGCCGTCGGCCGCGAAAATCCGGGGATCGGTCCGGGCCAGCGCCGGGTTTCGGGTGGTATATTTACCAGCGGCCCAGCCAACCGGATCGTACTTTTCCATGTTGCGGTACGCCAGGTCTTCCACGGCCAGGTACTCCCGGGCGTTGAGCACTTCCGGGGCGTTGGGGCCGAGGGTTGGTACGCTGAAATCGGCGTCGTAGGTTACGCGGCCATCCCCGGATTTCCCCCGCTTGGTGGTCACGATAATCACCCCGTTGGCTCCCCTCGCCCCGTAGATCGCCGTCGAGGAGGCGTCCTTGAGCACTTCCACCGAAACGATGTCGTTGGGATTGATGTAGTCGATGGCGTTGCTGAACTGGTTTCCGTTGCCCTGGGGCAAGATCACCCCGTCCACCACGTACAAGGGGTTGTTCGAGGAATTGATCGAACTGAACCCGCGGATGCGGACCGTGGTCCGTCCGCCCGGACGGCCGGAAGTGGTGTTTACCTGCACCCCCGGTATCCGGCCGGCCAAGCCCTGATTGAGGGAAGCGGCAGGACGCTCCTGCAACGTTTCCGCCTTCACCGATCCCACCGAACCGGTCAGGTCGCTCTTCTTCACCGCACCGTAGCCCACCACCACCAATTCTTCCAGCGCCTCCGCGTTTGTAGTGAGCCGGACGTCCAGGGTGGTCTGGTTGCCGACCCGGATCTCTTGGGTGTCGAAACCGATGAAGGAGATCACCAGGACGGATTCCTGGGAAGGGACGTTCAGATTGAAAATACCGTTGTCGTTGGTAATCGTCCCGGTGTTGGTTCCCTTGATGAGAACCGATACCCCCGGTACGCTTTCTCCTTGTTCATTCTTGACCGTGCCCGTTACCGGGATGTCGGCTTTGGACCCGGTTTCATCCCGAACAATTCCCTTGCCCAAGGCAATGGCTGATTGGTCGGCCGGGTAGTCGGCCGTTGCTTTCACGGGTGCCGGACCGGCACCCACGAGAAGGGCCAGGGACAACAGACCCGTGCCGATCAGCCCCCGTCGGTTGAGGGGACCCCCGTTTTTGTGGATGGTAGCTTGTTGGTTCATACGAATTTAGATTTGTTGGTTAATTACGAAGTTTCACAAGGATGTAAAGTTTCCCAAGGGTATTGATGGAATGCCAGGATTCACGGGGGCCAACGCCGTTCCAGTGCGAACTTGCCCCGAACCGCGGCGGTCCGCCGGAAGTCCCTGATCAAACCCGCGGCGGCACATTTACGCCTCCGGACCCGGTTCTGACTGGTCGACCGCCGTGCACCAATAAGTTGCCCCACCGAACGGATAATGCCCACTCCTGACAAAAGCCAAAAGTACTATTTTATTCCAAAATTCTGCTTTTTCTGAAAATATTTCCGATTTGGATTCAAACCACACCTCACTTATCCGAACCCGAACGAGGCGTTTTACCCTGGCGGGCGCGGCCTGGGTTTCCGTTTACCTTTGCGTACCCGGTGATTTCCGGGAAGACATTTTCCCTTGGCGCGTCCGTTGAACGTTGCGCTGCCGTTGACCCAGCGTCGCCGCTTCGGGAACAATCCGGCGGGCGTCCCGTTTGTTACCTGCCA
>JACMKY010000483.1 GCA_014379925.1 Cytophagales bacterium
GACCTGTGCTATTCCTCCACCTGCACTCAGACCTCGCTCCGCGCAACCCGTCAGTTTTTCGCTCTAAAGCGCCCTTTTTCTGACGTCCGTGCGGTTCGAAAGCCATTGGGTTTGTGGCACCCGGCCGGCAAAGGCACCTTTGTTTTCACCCGGGAAATCCCACTTTCCCGGGTCCGCTTCCATTCACATCTTACTGCAAGGACTCCATGAAAAAGCTGTTCGGCCTGCTGGCCTTCGCCTGGCTTTCGGCCGGTCAGGTTGGGTTGGCCCAATCACCCGCCGGTCGCGACACCACGCGGGCGTTGGACTACGCCGCCATGTCGCTGGAGGACCTGCTCCAGCTCAAGGACGCGGGGGTGTCGAGCGAGCTGGAAAAGACCATCAATTCCCTGATTGGCGTGGCTTCGCAGAAGCCGCAGTCCACCCGCAAAACGCCCAGCATCATCACCCTGGTGACCGAAGAGGAAATTGCCGCTTCGGGGGCCCGCGACCTGGTGGACGTGCTGCGGCTGGTGCCCGGCTTCGACTTCGCCGGCGACATCCAGAACACCCTCGGCCTGGGCGTGCGCGGCAACTGGGCCGCCGAAGGCAAGGTGCTGGTGCTGCTCGACGGCCAGGAAATCAACGATGCCCTCTACGGCAACGTTTCCTTCGGCAACCACTTCGACGTGGGCCAGATCAAACGCATCGAGATCATCCGGGGTCCCGGATCGGCCATCTACGGCGGCTTCGCCGAGTACGGCGTAGTGAGCATCCTCACCAAAAACGCCGACGACCTCGGCGGCCTGCGGGTGAGCGGCACCTACGGCCGGATGCGGGGGGCGTACGGACGGCAGAACCTGAGCGTGTCGGTGGGCAAGCGCTGGCGGGACCTGGGCGTGAGCCTGGCCCTGTTTACCGGCCAGGGCAACCGCAGCGACCAAACTTCCTACAATTACTATTCCCCCGTTGAGCGCCTGGATACGGTGTACACCGACGAAACCGTGGACCGGGTGGATACCGTTTACCAGGACAGCCGCTTCGCCATGGCGGGCAATTCGGCCCTGAACCCGTTCAACGTCAACCTGGGAATCACTTACCGGGGGCTGAGCTTCCGGGGCATCGTAGACCAATACCGCACCACTTCCCGCAGTCTGTACGGCTTCACCACCCCTCAGGCGTACCCGCTGAATTTCGACTCCTACCTGGCGGAATTGAAGTACGTCTGGAAAATCAACCGCAAACTGAGCGTAACCCCCCGCCTGAACTGGAAGCGACAAATGCCTTGGCGCAATGTCGTGGACAGCCAGGAGTACGAAGTGTTCGACGTGGCCGCCAGCCGCTACCGGGCCGGGCTCGCCTTCAGCTACGATGCGTCGCGCATGGTCAACTTCATGCTGGGAGGTGAGCTCTTCAACGACCGTTCGCAGTACCAGCAAGACGCCATGGTCACCCGCTACGGGGAGAACACCCGACCCACGCTCCGCAACCGGGCGGGATTCGGGCAGGTCTTGGTCAAACACCGCCTGGCTCAACTCACCCTGGGTGCCCGCTTCGATTACAACAGCGGCTACGGCTACGCGTTCGTGCCCCGCCTGGGCATCACCCAGAAATGGAACCACTGGCACGCCAAGCTGTTGTACGCCAATTCTTTCCGGGCACCGGTCATGGAAAACATCTACCTCGCCGCGGAAGGCAAGATCCGGCCGGAAGAAACCCGGATTGCCGAAGTGGAGATTGGGTACCAATTGTCGAAAGCAATGCTGCTGACGGCCAACGTATTCGACGCCCGGACCGATTATCCCATCGTATTTTATACGGAGGAGGGAAATCCTGACGGTGGATACACCAACTTCGACCGGACCGGCAGCCGCGGCCTGGAGGTGGAGTACCGCGTGAAAGACAACTGGGGTTTTCTGAAACTGAACCACTCTTTCTACACTTCGGCGGGTCGTCAGGGCGTACCACTCTACGCGGTGGCCGGGCATTCCAACCTGAACCTGGCTTTTCCGGCCCACCGCCTCAACGGGGTGGGCAACGTTCAACTGAAGAGAGGATGGAGCATCAGTCCTTCGGGTTCGTGGCTGAGCACCCGCCACGGCTACGTGGCCGCTGATTCAATAGCTGCCTTCCCGCCCACCCTGCTGCTTAACCTGTTTGTGCAGTACCAACCCCGGCGGGTGAAAGGACTCACCGCCGGGGTTGGCGTGTACGACTTGCTCGATGAGCGGTTCGTGTTCTTGCCGGCCTACTACAACGACACGGCTCCCCTGCCGGGTCCTTCGCGCGAGGTGGTCGTACGACTCACCTACCACCTGTTCAAACCCAAAAAATAACGCACCGTCATGAACACCCGTTTTTGCCCGCTGCTGGTGGTTGTCCTGTTTACAATGGGTAGCCATCCACCCGCCAAAGCCCAGGAAATGAACGACAAAATCACTTCGATTTTTCTCTATAACTTCGCCAAGCAGGTGCAGTGGCCGCCCCAGGCCGCATCCGGTAACCTGGTCATTGGGGTGCTGGGCAACCCGCCCGTGCTCAACGAGTTGAAGGCCAGCGCGGGTCAGGTGAAGATCAACGGCCGCGCGGTGGTTATCCGACAAATCAGCGGCCCGGCCCAGTACGGCGAACTGAAGACTTGCCACCTGCTTTTTGTGGCTAAAGAAGAAAGTAAATCACTCAAGGGCGTCCGGGATGCGCTGGGCAACGCGCCGGTATTGGTGGTAGGGGAAGGCGAAGGACAAAAAAATAATTCGATTAACCTGTTCATGGACGAAGAAGACGGCCGGGCCAAGTTTGAAGTCAACAACGGCGCCCTCAACAAGCATGGGCTGCGGATTACTGCCATGCTGATGAGCCTGGCCGTGGGGAAGTAGGACAACGGCAACGGGGGCTGATTCCACCGCGCTGCTGCCCGCTTCCTACTCCGCTTCTTCCACGTTGAGCATCTTGGCCAGCAGCGTGTACGCCCCTTTCACCACCACCCGGGCGCGGTCGGCGTCGAGGCGGGCGGGCAATTGCACGGCGGTGTAGCCGTTTTCCGACCTGCCCCGGCGCACTTCCACCCGTTCGTACTGGCGTTGCGGGCCGTCACCCAGTACGAAAATGTAATCCTTGCCTTCCGCCTGCACCACGGCCGCGTCGGGCAGGGCGGGCGCGGTGCTGTCGCCGACTTCGATGCGGGCGCTCACGTACATGCCCAGCAGAAACGCCGGATCGTCCTGGTGCAGGTGCACGTGGATGGGCACGGTCCGGTCGTCGCCCACGACTTTGCCCACGATGTGCACGTCGCCCAGCCGCTCCCGGCCCGGATCGTTGGGCAGGGTGAAACGCACCCGCTGCCCGGCCCGGACGGCGGGCGCGTCCTTCTCGAACACCGACAGGGCCAGGTGCATGTGATCGGTGGATACGATTTCGAACAGCACGTCGGGCGGGTTGACGTACTGGCCAATGTTCACGTTCACCTCCTTGACGTACCCGCTGATGGGCGCCAGCAGCGGCACGGTGCGGGAGATTTGCCCGCTGGTCAAGCCCTCGGGGCGGAGGCCGATCAGGGCCAGCTTCTCGGCCAGGGCGTTCACGCGGTTTTGCAGCACTTCGTAGTCGGCGGTGGCCTGTTGGAACACCTTGGCGGAATTAACGTCTTCGCGGTTCAGTTCCTTTTGTCGCTCGTATTCCAGGGTGGCGAAAGTCAGCCGGCTTTTGCCGTCGAGGTAATCCTGTTGCAGCTGAACGTAGTCGGGGTGTTCCATCAGGGCAATGACCTGGCCTTTTTTCACCCGCGTTCCCGGCAGCAGGCGGGTGGTCTTGAGGAAGCCGCCGAGCGGGGCCGACACCGAAACGATGTTTTGCGGGGGCACGTCGAGCACGCCGTTGACCGTGATCACGCGGCTCAACCGGCGTGACGCAACCTTGCCCAGTTGCAGGCCGGCGTTCTGGTGCTGGGCGGCCGTCAGCCGCACGAAGCGAACGGACGCGGGCGGGGTTGAGGCATCCTCTTCGGTTTCGGCCGGCTTTTCGTCGCACGCCACGAGCAGCAAGCTGGTAAGGAGGGAAAACCACCCCCAGCCCTTCCTAAAATCGCCCGCCCGCCGGACCAGCCGGGCGCATACGGGATGTACGCCAACGCTTTTATCCATAATTATGAAAAGTTTTGAAACGCTGAGGGTTTTGCCTGGCAGGTGTAGGCTTCGACCGCAGCGGTCCGCCGCTGCGGTCGAAGCCTTTCGCTTAGTTAAACACTTCAGCAAGTAACTGTAATTGACCGCTGAATACTGACTATTGATCTTTAGCTTCTGATCCTTAACTTCTAAATGTATTAAGTGATTGGGTTGTTCCTTATTTTTGTTGGTTAGTGCATTGACCACCAAGCACTCGTATGGAAAGAAAAGGGCATAACTTCGAAATACAGCACATCTAAACGCTACTGGTTTCCCTGGATAAATTCGAGTTCAACCACGGCTTGGTTGTATTGGTTGAGGATGTCGAGGTGGTTGGTTTTGATGGCCAGGACCCTTTCCAGTCCCCGCAGGTACTCCACGTAGCCGATGTCGCCGCCCCGGAAAGCCCGCTGGGCGTTTTGCAGGATCAGTTCCGCCTGGGGCAGGGCATTCTGTTCGTAGTACGCCAGGCTCTGGCCGTATTTAAGCACTTGCTCCGTGGCCTGCACGTACTGCCCTTCCAGGTTCCTCCGTTCCAGTTCGGCGTTGGCGTCGGCCACCTGCTGGCCGAGGCGGGCCGCCCGTACCCGGGCCGCGCCCGGCCGGAACCAGAGCGGCACCGAAATGCCCGCCTGCCAACCCGTGAAACGCCGGCTCGCGTCGAAATACTGTTCGGGGGCACCCACCACGCCGCTCGTATTTTGAAAACCGACCAGTGACTGGTTGAAGTAACCCACGTTGAAACCCGGCAGGAGGCGGGCACTTTCCAGCTCCCGGCTTTTCCGGCTTACCTCCACCTGCTGCCGGACGTAGGCCAACCCCGGATTGGCTTCCACCGTCCGGCGGGCGGTGTCCAAATCGAAGGGGCGCTTGACCAGGGTGTTTTCGGGAATGTCCACCGGCCCGTCGCCGTGCAACAGCGTTTGCAACCGGCTCCGCTGCGCGCGGCGGTCGGACTGGTTCTGCGCCAGCAACGTCCGCGCTTCGTACGAAGCCGATTCGGCGGTGGCCTTTTCCAGGGCATTGCTCTCCCCCGTTCGGTAGCGCACCCCGGCCGCCTTCGCAAAGTTCGCGTAAAGGCTGTCCTGTTCGGCCAATACCCGTTGCCGCGCCCCCAGAAAAGCCAGTTGGTAATACGCCGCCTTCACCTGGTAAATAAGCTCGTTGCGCGTGACCGCCAGCCGCAGTTCGCTGCTCCGCGCGGAGGCCCGCGCCAGGGATGCCTGCCGGGTGAGGACCGTCGGGAAAGGGATGTCCTGGGTAATGGTGAGGTTGTTGTCCGAACGCACGCTGTTGTATTGTCCGTGAATGAGCGTGACGTTGGTCCGGCCGAGTTCGCTGGCGGTTTTGCGGAGGGCCTGCTGCCGGGCCACTTCGTACTGTCCCGCCCGCAGGCCCGCGTTGCGCGCCAGGGCCAGTTCGATGGCCTGGTCGAGGGTAACCGCCTCCCCCGGACCACTCCCCCTTTCGGGGAGGGAATCGGTGGCATCCATCTGACCGGAAAGGCCGGGCGGCGTTTGGGCGGCAGCCACCAGCGAAACGGGCAACAGCAAAGCCAGGAGCCAAGGCTTCACCGGACTTTTCTTCCTCGGTAAGGCCTCCTCTTCACCCGCCTCCTGATTCCCCAAATCCGGCCCATCTTCTGATCCCGCCAATTCCGGTTCCGACGGCGTCGACCACACGTAGAGCACCGGCAGCACCAGCAAGGTCAGCAGCGTGGCCGTCACCAGACCGCCGATGACGACGGTGGCCAGCGGCTTCTGCACCTCCGCCCCCGCCGTATTGGACAGGGCCATCGGCAGGAAGCCCAGCGAGGCCACCAGCGCCGTCAGCAGCACCGGACGCAGGCGCACGGCGGTTCCTTCCAGCACGATAGCGCGCAACCCGGTGCGGCCTTCCCGCCGCAGCTGGTTGAAGTAGCCGATCAGCACGATGCCGTTTAACACCGACACCCCGAACAAGGCAATGAATCCCACGCCCGCCGAAATGCTGAACGGCATCCCGCGCAGCCACAGGGCCAGCACGCCCCCGACGGCCGACAAGGGGATGGCCGTGAAAACCAACAGGCTTTGCTTCACGGAACGGAACGTGAAGTACAAGAGCACGAAAATCAGCAGCAACGCCACCGGCACGGCCACCGACAGGCGTTGCCGCGCTTCGATCAGGTTCTGGAATTGTCCGCCGTAGGTGACCGAATAGCCCGGCGGCAACCCCAACCGGTCAACCCTTGGCCGGAGTTCGTCCACCACGCTCTCCACGTCGCGGCTGCGCACGTTGAACCCGACGGTGATGCGCCGCCGGGCGTCGCTCCGCCCGATCTGGATGGGACCGGACCGGAAATCCACCGTCGCCACCTGCGAAAGCGGAATCTGGTTGGGGGTTGCGCCGGTGGCATTGGGCAAGGGCACGTACAAGTTGCGCACGTTGTCGATGCTTTGGCGATTCCGGTTGTCCAGGCGTACCACCAGGTCGAAGCGGCGGTCGCCTTCGTAGACCATGCCGGCGGTTTCCCCGGCAAAACCCGCCGCAATGACGCGGTTGACGTCCTGAACCTGGAGGCCGTACTGGGCCATCCGGGCGCGGTCGAACCGCACAACGATCTGGGGCAAGCCGGTGATCCGTTCGACGTACACGTCGGTGGCCCCCGCCGTCCGGCGGACGAGGCCGGCCAGCCGGTCGGCCTCCCGGGTCAGCACCCCCAGGTCTTCCCCGAACAGCATCAGCACCACGTCCTGCCGCGCCCCGGTCATCAGTTCATTGAAGCGCATCTGGATGGGCTGCTGGAAACCGAAGGTCACCCCCGGCAGGGCGGACAAGCGCTCCTTCATCCGCTCGGCCAGTTCTTCGCGGGTTTGCGCGGTCTTCCACCCACTCCGGTCCTTGAGTACCACGATCAGGTCGCCATTGTTAACCGGCATCGGATCCACGGGGATTTCGGAGGAGCCGATCTTGCCCACCACTTCCTTCACTTCGGGAAATTCGAGCAGAATTTTGCCCGCCTTTCGGAAGGTTTCCACCGTTTGGGTGAGTGAACTGCCGGGCAGCAGTGTCGTCTCCACGGCAAAATCGCCTTCGTCGAGCGTGGGAATGAACTCCCCGCCCAACCGGGCAAACACGAGCAGGCTGGCCGCAAACAACGCCAGTGAGGTGCCAACCACCAGGACCTTCTTTTCCAGTGCCCATTCCAGCGCCGGACGGTACGCCCGCTGCAACCGCCCGATGAAGCGGTCGGAAAGGGTGCGCCGGTGAACGGGTTGCTTGCTCAGCAGCAGGGCCGACACCATGGGCACGTAGGTCAGCGAGAGGACGAACGCCCCCAGAATGGCGAACGTGACGGTTTGCGCCATGGGCCGGAACATCTTTCCTTCCACGCCCACCAGGGCCAGGATGGGCAGGTACACGATCAGGATGATGATTTCGCCGAAGGTGGCCGAATGCCGGATGTTGGAGGCCGACCGGTACACTTCCCCGTCCATCTGCGGCTGGCTGAGCGCGTGACTGAACCGCTGGACGGCAATGCCGTGCAAGACCGCCTCCACGATGATGATGGCCCCGTCAACGATCAGCCCGAAGTCGATGGCGCCCAGGCTCATCAGGTTGCCCGACACGCCGAAGAGGTTCATCAGCGCAATAGCGAAGAGCAACGAGAGCGGAATCACCGAAGCCACCACCAGCCCCGCCCGCAGGTTGCCCAGCAGCAGCACCAGCACGAACACCACGATCAGGGCCCCCTCGGCCAGGTTTCGGCTCACCGTATGGATGGCGTTGTTTACCAGTTTGGTGCGGTCCAGGAAGGGCACCACTTCCACGCCTTCCGGCAGCGTTTTCCCGATGGTCGCGATGCGCGCCTTCACCGCCCGGATCACCTTGGAGGAATTCTCGCCCTTCAGCATGAGTACGATGCCCCCCAC
>JACMKY010000484.1 GCA_014379925.1 Cytophagales bacterium
GACGGCCGGCTACGGGTTACCCGCCTCACAAGCGTACCCCGCCCTGCTTCAAACCCGGATCAACGCGGTGGGCCTCTCCTACCGGGTGATCAACGCGGGAATGAACGCCGATACGTCCGCCAAGGGTGTGCAGCGCATTGAACAATACCTGGATCAACCCGTCGACGTGTTGCTGCTCGAGCTGGGGGTCAACGACCTGCCGCGCGGCATCCTTCCCGAACAGACCGCCCGCAACCTCCAGCGCATCATCGACCGGGTGCGCGAAGTAAACCCCGGGTGCCGGCTGGTGGTGGCCGGTATGGAAATACCGGCGGCGATGGTTGCCCCATTCGTGAGCGGCACTTTGTGGGCCGGTCCGTTGATGGCCGCTTTCCGCAACTTATTTCAGGAAGTGGCCGGCCGCAACGGGGCCGCCTACGTGCCCTTTCTGCTCCAGGGAGTGGCGGGCAACGCCCAACTCAACCAACGCGACGGCATCCACCCCACCGCCGAAGGACAACAGCGCCTGGCCCATACCGTTTGGGAAGTGCTGAGTGCCTTGCTCTAACGCTTCCAATCCGGTTGGAGGAGAAAACGGGCGTTTTGGTATTGTAAACCAAAATTTCATATTTGTGGCTCCGGTGGCAGAAACCCCGTCCGGGCGTGGCTAAATCCTTTACGAACATGGCAGACGATCCCATCAAGCTGGAAAGATTCAGGCAGGATTTTGATAAACTTCCGGGAGAGGTAAAATGCGTGCTCATCGACGTTGCCCAAGCCTACTCCGACGCCAAGGATGCTGATCCCGCCTACCCCGGACTCGAGCAGGCCCTGAACGTAGTCAGCCGGACCACCGGGTTGACCCACTACGGCCCGCGGACCATCGTGGATTTTCTCACCGTCCTGCGTTTCCTGATCGACCAGGAGCAGCAGGCCCGGCTGCGGTACACCTCGGAACCCATTGAGGTATTGCTGCCCAACGAGATTTTCGTCTTCGGCAGCAATACCAGCGGCGAGCATTTTGGCGGGGCTTCGCGCTACGCCCACGACCACTTCGGGGCGGTGTGGGGACAGGCGGAGGGCTTGCAAGGTCGGTCGTACGGGGTGGTTACGCTCGATTTTTTCGGCAAGATCAACATCGGCATTTCCTTCGTCACCGAACAAGTGCTCAAGCTCTACCATTTCGCGTCCACGCATCCCGAACTCACTTTCATCGTACCCAAGATCGGTTCGGGCATATCGGGTTTCAAGGTGGAAGAGATCCGGACGATTTTCATCAGCCTGCGCCCCGTTCAACCACCGAACGTCGTGCTACCGAAAGAGTTTTATTGAGACACTGGCGGGGATGCTGGTAACCGAGTATTCCCCAGTCACCATTTTTAGCTTGGACAAACTCTCTTAAAAACCGAAGTGCCTTTTCACCCCCCGGCAAGTTGCCGCCGTTACCAATTCCATTACCCCGGGTATACTTAACTCACCCGCCGTGATGAAGACGAAAAAAACGGTCGATCACCGGACTTATAAATCCACTAAGCCCGGCAAGGCTACC
>JACMKY010000485.1 GCA_014379925.1 Cytophagales bacterium
ACCGTCCCGCCTGGATTGGTTGCGCATGCACATCGAGCGGATGGGCGGGGCCTACATCGCCACGGTCACCGCTTTCCTGGTGGTGAACGTACGGGTGGAACCCGCCTTCATCCCGTGGTTGCTACCCGGTTTGCTCGGCGGTTTTGGGATTCGGTACTTCGTGAGAAAATACGCCTTGGAAAAGTCCCGCGTCCAGGCGATGCGGTGAAAGGGTGGCAACGCGGCGTTCTACTCGGGGATGGAAAAGACCTTGAATTCGATCCGCCGGTTGACCGCCTGGTTTTCAACGGACGTGTTGGGCACCAGCGGACGGCTTTCCCCGTAGCCGATCACGGAAATGAGGTCGTCATTCACCCCGCCCGACAGCATCAGCTGCCGGATCTTCTCCGCCCGTTTCATGGAAAGTTGAATATTGGATTCGTCGCTGCCTACGTTGTCGGTGTGTCCTTCAATGAGAATGACCTTGCCTTGTTGGGCCAGCTCCATTGCTCGCATGAACGAGTCCATGTTCACCACCGAAAACTCGTCCTGGGCGGTGATGAAGCGGATGGGAGGCAAGATCTCCTCTGGTTCCTGTTGGAGCAGCGTCTGGCGGCGCTGTTCTTGGGTGATTTCCCGAACCGGCGACGGCGGGTCTATTTTGGGCATTTCGGCGGGCGGCCGAACGGGGGGTTCCGACGGAGGGGCCTTGCCAACCAGGGGACCCGGCCCCGGCCGGACCGGAGGCTTTTTTCCCGGCGGCCTCGCAACCACCGGTCTGCCGGGGCTAACCGGTCCGGCCGGACCCGATTGCGGTCGTTTCGTACTTCGGTACTTGGCTTGCCCGCCGGCGTGTTTGTTCTTTTTCTTGCCGTACGCGGGCATCCCGGCGCAGTTGTAGCGGGCATACCTCCCCGTTTTGAATAAACGGGCAATGAAACTCTGAGCGGGGGAGAGGTAGGGGAACAAGGTAAAAAGAGTGGCCAGCAGGAGGAAGCGCCAAGGTAATAGTTTTCCCATTGTCAGGTGCTTCCCGGGGGCTTGTTGGATGAGCCTTCGGGAAGCACGAATGTAGAAATTATCTTTTTACCAGCCGGATCAGAGGGTTTTCAAACCACACGGGTGTACTTTTTAGCACAACTTCACGTAGCTACCCAGCCATTTGATGCGCTCGCGGTGCTTCTCCACGATGGTCTGCACGTTGCCGTCGTGGTAATGTCCGTTGAAGTCGATGTAGAACCACGACTTGAACAGGTTGCCCTCGCGGGCCGGGCGGCTCTCGATCTTGGTGATGTTAATTTGCTGGTCGTTGAATTCCTGCAGGAATCCGGCCAGGCTACCCGGGGTGTCGGGCAGCTTAACCGCCAGGGTAGTCTTGTCCGACTCACTGCGCTGATTGACGAAATCCTTGCTGATGATCAGGAAACGCGTGCGGTTGTTGGGGCTGTCCTCAATGTTGGGAAACAGCACGGGTACGTCGAACAGTTTGGCGGCAATGTGCGAACAGATGGCCGCCCCGCGGGGATCTTTGGCTGCCAGCCGGGCTGCCTTGGAAGTGGATTCGACCGGCACTTGTTCGGCGGGCAGGTTCTCGAAATACTCCCCCAGGAACTTGCTGCACTGCCGGAAGGCAATGTCCTTGGAGTAGATGTGCCGGATGTCGCTCAGCTTCTCGCACTGGGTGGCGAAAGCGAAATGTACCGAAATCAACACCTCGGCCACGATGCGGATGTCGGTTTCCTGCAACAGGTCGATGGTTTCACTCACGATGCCCTCGCGGTTATTCTCGATGGGCACCACCCCGAAGCGGACGCGACTGGTTTCGACGCTCTCGAACACCGCGCGGATGCTGCCCAGGGGCGTGTAGTCACTCATGGCCCCGAAACGGCTTTCGGCGGCCTGGTGGGTGAAGCTTCCCTCCGGCCCCAGGTACGCAATGCGTTCGGGCAGTTCAATGTTGCGGGCGACGGCGAAGATTTCCAGAAAGATGGCGTCGATGGCCGGTTGGTTGAGCAAGCCATCGTTGAGCGCGTAGAGCCGGTCGAGGATGGCTTTTTCGCGTTCGGGGCGGTAGATGAGGGCGTTGTTCGCCTTTTTGAGGTCACCCACTTGCCTCACTACGGCCATCCGTTGGTTGAGCAGGGCCAGTAACTGAGCGTCCAGTTGGTCGATCCGGTTCCGTAAATCTTCGAGCGTCATGGCGGAAATTAATTGGGTGAAATGACGATGCACGGCACCGTTGGTACGGATTAAGTGCGTGGTGACGGTCAGTTGCGCCTGCCGGTACGCACGAACGGCCAACGCAAAACGACCAATGGATCACGCGTTGAGTTTCACTTTCCGGTGTGTATCAGCGCGTTTACTCTCACCCAAGCCACCATTTTGGGTGGAATTTCGATTTAAAGCCAGCAGCCAAAATTCTTATTTCCCTACCCGGCGGCGACCAGCTTTTCTTCCGGCACGGCGTCGGCAGTGGCCAAGTCCTTTTCAATGCGCAGGTTGTCGATGATGAACCGCTGGCGCTCGGGCGTGTTCTTGCCCATGTAGTAACCCAACAACTTGGCGATCGAGGTGTCCTTGCGGAGGATGATCGGCTCCAGGCGGATGGTATCGCCGATAAACTTGCCGAACTCCTCGGGGGAGATTTCGCCCAACCCCTTGAAACGCGTGATTTCGGGCTTCGGCCCCAGCTTGGCGATGGCCTTCTGCCGTTCCTCGTCGGTGTAGCAATAGCGCGTCTCCTTCTTGTTGCGCACCCGGAAAAGCGGCGTTTCCAGGATGTAGAGGTGGCCGTTGCGCACCAGGTCGGGAAAGAATTGCAGGAAAAAGGTCAGCATCAGCAGGCGGATGTGCATCCCGTCCACGTCGGCATCGGTGGCGATTACCACGCGGTTGTAGCGCAGGGTATCCAGCCCGTCTTCGATGTCGAGGGCGTGTTGCAGCAGGTTGAATTCCTCGTTCTCGTAGACGATCTTCTTGGTGAGGCCGAAGCAGTTGAGCGGTTTGCCCCGCAGGCTGAACACGGCCTGCTTCTGCACATCGCGCGACTTGGTGATGGAGCCGCTGGCCGAATCGCCTTCGGTGATGAAGAGCGTGGCCTCGTAGCGGTCGTCGTTCTTGAGGTCGGTGTAGTGGACGCGGCAGTCGCGCAGCTTCTTGTTGTGCAGGTTGGCCTTTTTGGCGCGTTCGTTGGCCAGTTTCTTGATGCCGGCGATCTCTTTCCGCTCCCGTTCCGACTGCGTGATGCGTTTCCGGAGTTCGTCGGCCGTCTTGGGATTCTTGTGCAGGTAATCGTCGAGTTCCTTCTTGATGAAATCGCCGATGAAGCCGCGCACCGTTGGGCCGTCGGGGGCCATGGTGAGCGAGCCCAGCTTGGTTTTGGTCTGCGATTCGAACACCGGCTCCTGCACCCGCACGCTGATGGCGGCCACGATGGAGGTCCGCACGTCGGCCGCCTCGTAGTCGTTTTTGTAGTGTTCCCGCACCGTCTTGACCACCGCCTCCCGGAAAGCCGCCAGGTGCGTACCCCCCTGCGTGGTCCACTGTCCGTTCACGAAAGAGTAGTGTTCCTCCCCGTACTGATCGCCGTGGGTGAAGGCCACCTCAATGTCGTCGCCCTTGAGGTGGATGATGGGGTAGCGCGTGGCTTCCTCGTTGGCGCGGCGGCGGAGCAGGTCCAGCAGGCCGTGCCTGGAAACGTACTCTTCGCCGTTGAAGTTAACGGTCAGTCCCGCGTTCAGGAAAGCGTAGTTCCAGAACTGGGTATCCAGGAACTGGGGAATGAAGTGGTAATTGCGGAAGATGGTATTGTCGGGCTCGAAAGTGATGAGCGTGCCGTTGCGCTGCTTGGTGGTGGCTTCCGGCGAATCGTCCACCAGCTTGCCCTGGCTGAATTCCGCCACCTTGGTTTTGCCGTCGCGAAACGACTGCACCTTGAAGTACGAAGAGAGTGCATTGACGGCCTTGGTACCCACGCCGTTGAGACCCACCGACTTCTGGAAGGCCCCCGAATCGTATTTGCCGCCCGTGTTGATCTTCGATACGCAATCCACGACCTTGCCCAGCGGAATGCCGCGGCCATTGTCCCGCACTTCCACGCGGTGTTCGGTAATTTTGACTTCGATCAGCTTGCCGAAACCCATCACGTGTTCGTCGATGGAGTTGTCGATGATTTCCTTCACCAGCACGTAAATCCCGTCGTCCTGCGCGGACCCGTCGCCCAGCTTGCCGATGTACATGCCAGGCCGCAACCGGATGTGTTCGCGCCAGTCCAGGGATTTGATGCTGTCTTCGGTGTAAGCGTGTTTTTGGGTATCGGCCATGGAGGTTGCGGTTGGTCTTGCGGTTCGGGATGGAAAAAAGGCGTCCGTCGTTCCCCAAAAATACCGAAAAAATAGCTCAAAAGCGGTTTATGTTGATTATTTGCGGCAGTTCTCCGCCGGGATGCCAACCACGGATGAACCGCGAAGCGAGCCGCCCGGTTTATCCGTGGTGACGGGCGGGTGGTTTCGCCCGTCGGGGTTGACGCTTTCCGGGAAGTCGGAACGCCCGCCGTTTACGGCCGGGAAAACCGGGCCGTCCGGCGATTTATTTGAACTTTTTTCCCAACTCCGGATACAATTTCGTATATTCCACTGTTGATCCCGGTTACACCGGCTGATTCAAACTTTACTAACACCAAACTAAGAAGACTACCACTATGCAGGAAGGCACCGCAAAGAACACCGGCAAGTTATTTTTCCAGGCAACTGCCGGCAATCAATTGGAACAAAGCCAGTTGTCGAATGAAATCCGGGAGTTGGAAAACAAAGTAGAAAACGTTAACCAACTGCTCCACCGGCACTCGCTGGGCACCACCGTGCGTTTCCAGCTGCGGGAAGACCTGCAGTACCACCAGCAACAGATCGAATGGAAACGTACGCGGCTCCAGCAATTGTCCGGCGGAATGGCCTGAACCCTTTTTCCGTTCCCGTCCGGACGCGTCCCGCAACCTTCCGCCCCGCATGTCCCGAAATAAAAAAATCTTCGTCGCCCTGGCCGTCCTGTTCACGGCCACCATGGTCTTTTTCACCGTCGACATTCTTTCCCGCACTTCCCGTCCCGGCGCCAGGAAGCACCTGATCGAATCGGTAAACCCCGCCGCGCCGCCCCCCCGGCCCGCCCCCGTCGACAGTGGCCGGCGTTCCCCGTCGAACTAAAATCCGGGCGGCCGCGTTCCGGAGCCCCCCGCCGGCCCCTTGCCCCCGATAGCCGCCGGTTGCCGAACCATGCCCACCAAC
>JACMKY010000486.1 GCA_014379925.1 Cytophagales bacterium
AGTTCGACTTTGCTCACTATGACCATTGTCAACTATCCTAGTTCGACTTCGCTCACTATGACCATTGTCAACTATCCACTATCCACTGCTCCAGCGGGTTTATCCCGTAGTAAGTGCCTTCGGAAGCCACCGGCACGAACCGGGCGAACAATTCTTCGGAATACCAATTCTGCTCCGCTTTCCGACGCATCGCCGCCTGGTGATTTTCGCCCCCGTACGCGAAGGCCCGCATGGCGGCCGGGTTTTCCCAGGCGCTCAGGGTAGCCTGCCGGACGAAAGGCAACTCGCCCACGCCACTGGAAAAAATCAACCCCTCCGCCCGCGTCAACCCTTCGGCGGCCCGGGGGGCGTTTCGCCAGAAATCCCAGAGTGCCCGGGTGCGGATGCTGGCCCGCGTCAATACGACCACCGGCCCGTCGTAGCCAACCGGGGAGGCAACCACCCGGAAAGGATTCTGCCCCGACCAAAGCCCGTGCGTCTTGATGGGATGCATCCGGACGGTCCACGTTTCGCGGGCTTGCCGCCGGAAAGCCTGCACGAGGGGAGACGCGCCGAAGAAAGCGTCCGCCGCTTCCTCCGAAGTCCAGGTGGCCAACAACACGTAACGCGACCAGTCGGGCCACAGACTGAAAACCAGCCCCCGTCCGCTGCCCATCAACTGGGAGAAGGCCATTCCCGGCACTTTGGCCAGTTGGCCGGGCAGGAGGCCCATCCGTTGGAAAGCCCAAAGCCGGTTGGGTGAATCGTAGAGGAAAACGGTGAAGGTGGTCAGGGTGGGTGACACGGACTGAATGGTGGATAAGGCATCCGGGTGGGTACACCCGGACGCCGGTCAACGGGTTACTCGTCAGAAGTCGTAACCCAGGGTGAGGTAATACCGGGTGGGGCCGGCCACGTAGTCTTCCACGCCCCAGGCCGCGTCGAATTTTACGTAGTACCCCAGCAGAAAGGTGCGTACGCCCGCCCCGTAGCCGGTCAGGAAAGGGTTCTTGAAATTGGTGACCGTGACCGTAAACGGGTTGCCCCGTAGTTGCTGGCTGGTGGGCAGGGTCACCGTGTTCTGGTCGTTTCGCCGGCTGAGGGGACTCTGCTGGTTCCAAGCCGTGCCAACGTCGGTAAAGGCCACCAGCTGCAGGTTTTTCAGGAAATTGGACGTGATGGGACCCCGGTAGAAATACTTGATCAGCGGCAGGCGAAGTTCGGCGTTCAACAACAAGTGGTTGTAACCCCCCAGCTTGGCGTACCCGAAACCCCGCAGGTTGGAGACGAATTCGAGGAAGTAGAAATCACGCCGGTCCGTATCCCGCGACGTGGTGAGCAGGTCGGCCGACGGACCCGACTCCCGGGAGTTAAAGAGCCAGTTGTCCATACCCCCCAGCAGGAATCTTTTCCGGGCTTGGCCGCCGGAATGCCCGTACGCCAGGCGGGTGGCGAAGATGAGATCGCGGTGAATCTTCTTGTAGTTGCGCAGGTCCACGGTGAATCGGTTGAAACTCTCCCCCGCCGATTGGAAGGCTGCGTACTGGTCAAACCGAACCTTCATCCGCGTGCCTTCGATCATGTTCATCCCGTTCACCAGGGTATTGTCAAACACGTATTCCAGCCGTACGCCCCCGTAGTCGGTCGTGGCTTTCGAAACCAGGGGTGGCGTGGGAGCCGGCAGGGAGAGCACGTCCAGGAAACGGGTTCCCGTGTAGAAGGGCGCCACGGTGAAGCGGCTGGAGACCGAAAACGGGTAAGCGGCCGATACCATCACCTGGTTGAGGCGGTACTTCTGCGGAAAGCCTTCGTTGTTGATGAAGATCTGTTTGCGGTCGAAGCGGACCCCGTAGTCGATCCGCCGTTTGAGGTAGCGGTACTCGCCGTAGAAGTTGTTGCTCCGCAGGTCGGTATTGAGCAGGCCACCCATCCGGACGACGTGGTCTTCGAGCATATCGTTCATGTTCACGTCGAACTGGATGCCCCAGCCGGTGATCGGGTTGATGAGCAGGGAAGAAGTAACGTTGTTGGTGGTAAACCGGCTTTGGTAGGGAAAAGGACCCCGGATGGCGATGTTTTCCTTCTTAGCGGCCCGGGCGTTGTTGAGCAGGATGTTTCCCTTGCTTTTCACCCCGGCCGCCGGTTTCTCTTCCTGGTTGGCCACGTCCGAATCAAACTGGTAGTTGTCCGTATCCACTTCCCCCGGTTCCAGGCGGATGGCCGCCCCGCGGCCCGGGTCGCTGGTCCGGGCCTCCCCGTTGCGGGCGGGGGTTTCGGACAGTTCCCCCGCGGTGGGCTTCTCTTCGGTTTTGAGCTGTTGGGCCTTGTCTTCCTGCAACTCGTTGCGCTTGGTAAAGACCGGATCGACGACCCGGTTGAAGTCAAACGGTCGGATGAAGCCAATGTATTCGCGGCTGTTCGACAAGGTTTGGTAGGCCAGCGCCTGACTGGCACCGGCGTAGTGAAGGTCGAACGTGCGGATGCCCTGCCGGAAATTGGACACCTGGCTGGTGGCCTTGGTGGTCAGGTCGTAGCGGTAGAGGTTGTGAATGCCCTTCTCGTCGTCCAGGTAGAAGATCGTGCGTTGGTCGGCCACCACCGGGTGGGTTGCGTTGCCCAACGAAGTCACCAGCCGCTGCAACCGCAACGTGCTGGCCGAAGCGGCGTTGTAGAGGTAGAGACTGAAATCGTTCTGGATGGTCCGGTAGTCGCCCGGGGGCGCGCTGAGCGAATCACTGGGGCGGTTGGAACTGAACACCACCTCGGCGGCGGACCCCGCCAGGAAGTGGGGCTGCAGGTCGTCGTACAAATCGTTGGTGAGTTGCCGGGTCGTGCTGCGGGCGATGTTGTAGAGAAAAATGTCGCTTTGCCCGGCTTGGTCGGCACTCAGCACCATCGTGCTGCCGTCGTCTGAAACGTCAAAGTCGAGTACTTCGTCGAAGTTGTCGAGGGTCTTGCGGATCTTCCGGCGCCCTTTGGTCACTTCGTACACGTAGAACTTGTTGCTCGATCGCTCCACCGTGACGATGGCCAGCGAACGGTTGTTTTGCCAGGCCAGCAGGGGCAGTTGCTGGTTCACCCGCTGGTTGACAACGCGGTAGCCTCCCCGGAAAAGCGTTTTCTTTCGCTTGGTTTCGGTGTCCATTACCTTGACCCGGTACACGCCCCGGCTGTTTTCCGAATAGGCCAGGTAGCGTCCGTCGGGGCTGATTGCCAACTGGTTGTAAAGAATTCCCCGTCGATTTTGCTTCCTCACCCGGAACGTTTCCTGGGGCGGCACGTAGCTGGCCGAAACCTCGCTCGCCATGTCGGTGTAGTACTGCTTCCATTCCTGCAGGAAGCGGTTGTGGCGAACGCCCAGCGTACTGGCGATGCTCGTCTCCTCGTTGCGGATGATGCGGGTGAGGTTGAGGATGTTCGAAATGTTGGCCTTGCCGTACCGTTCGGCGATGTAATTCCAGATGGATTGCCCCACCAGCGTGGCCCGGTCGCCGGTGATGGCCGAAGGTTTCCGGATGTTTTTGCTCAGCACCGCATCCCGCAGGTAGTCGTCCATTTCCAGGCTCCAGCCCTCCGCCACGTAGGCCGCCGCGCCCGCCATGAACCAGTCGGGGAGCGAGAGCAGCAGCGAACTCTGCAGCATATCTTTCAGGCTGCCGCCGAACATCATTTCGGAAATGAACACCTGGGCAATGTTGTTGCTCAGGTCCCGCTTGAAGGTGACCTGGTTGCCGTTGAAGGGAATTTCCACCTGCGATTTGACGAAACTCGTCTGCCCGCCCGTCAGCACATCGTCGTTGCTCAGCCCGACGTTGCTCTGCTGGAGGTCAGCCAGGGAGTTGTAGAGGAAGATTTTGGTTTTGGAATAGGGCGTGTAGCCGAGCAGGTCGGCAATGCGGTCGAAGTCGGCCTCGGCGTAGCGGGCTGCCTGGTAAGCCGCCTCGTTGCCGCCCTGGTAAAAGTAGATGTCAAAATTGGTGGTGGTGATCTGCTTCCAGGCAAACTGCTGGTATTGGACCCGGTTTTTGCCAAACAGTTCCTGGGTGGTTTGCGCCCGGAGCGCGTACGGAACGCCAAGCAGGGCAACCAGGGCCAGTGCGTAGATTTTATGCATAATCAAGCGGATATTCAACACGGGTTTTCGTTGGAATGTAACGAAAAACCCCGACGGATATTTACCTCCCCGGCTAATTCTTTCCCGCATTCCAGAAATTCGTAGAAATGACGGGCGTAGTAGGGGGCGATGGAAACGCCTTTGCTGCCCAACCCGTTGAAAATTCCCAGCGCCGGATACTTCGGATGCAGCCCGATGAAGGGCCGACGGTCAAACGTGGCCGGACGGATGCCGGCCTCCTGTTTCAGCACCCGGTAGGCGGGCTTTAACCACGTCGACAGCGTCGAAGTCATCTCTTGCCGGGCGCCAGGCGTGGGTTGCCAGTCGAAATCATTGCCAGGGCTGCTGCCGAGGCAGTTCCGCTCGTAGGTGGCGCCCACTTTGCAGCCGTGTTCCTGGGGTACCAGAAACACCCCCTGCTTAAAAATGCGGTCCGGAACGCGGGCGTGAATCTCGACCGTGAGGATTTCTCCCTTCACCGGCCGGAAGGGAAGCCACCGGAAGTAAGGGTTGCTGACCGCGTGCGATCCTTCGCAGAAAATCAACCGGCGGGCCCGGATTCCTTGCCAGGCCACCCCGTCGGGAAAAACCTGCAACGCATCGAAGGAAAAAGGCCGGTCGAAAAGCATTCCCTCGCTCACCAGCTGGCTTCGGTAAGCCCTCAGCAACCGATCCACCGCCACGTAGCCCGCCTGCAAGGTTTCCAGTCCCCCCAGGTGGCTGAGCAGAAAATCCGCCGTTTCCGGGTCGGTTGCCCGACTCCGCAACCACGTTCCCAAGGCCGGCGACCCGGTCAGCGAAATTCCCCGGTTCTGCTCCTCCACCGTTCGAAAGGGGCGGTAGAAGGGTTTGGGATGAAAGAACCGTTCGCCCAGCCGGGTTTCCATTTCCCGGTAAAAGGGGGGCAAAAACGAGAAGAGCGCTTCCGCCTGCCAGGTCTTGACGGGTTGTTTGCCGGTCAGCGGGTTGAAAATCCCCGCGGCCACCCGCGAGGAAGAAGGAAGTCGCGCGGCGTCCACCACCCCGGTCGCGCACCCGGCGCTGCGGAGCGTGTGGGAGAGAATGGTCCCGGCAAGCCCTTGTCCAACAAGCAGATAATCGAGGGTCATGAATCAAAAACGGCCTAAAACATACATACGTACAAAATAATGGTCCGGTTGCTTGTCTTTTTGGCAAAGTAGCCTTTAGATTCGAATGTTTTTTGACGGGTTTCCCTCCGCCGTAGGAATGCAGAACCCGGATCTGATTTCTAGCGTAGGTATGCAACCAATCCCCGTCAATTTCCCCTTCCGGACCGAACGTGCGCATCGGATTATGGCCGAGAATGCCCCCGATTTAGTGGGTCTGCACGAGCCGGAAGGCACGTTCCTCTTCGTTTCCCCTTCTTGCCTGGCTCACCTGGGGTACCTTTCCGCTGAACTGGCGGGCGGCTCGTTCTTCGCCCTCTTCCACCCGGACGACCAGGAGCCGGTGCGGCAAGAATGGTCCGGCATCCGCGCCGGGGCCGCCGCCACCGGGAGCTTCACGTACCGTATGCGACGAAAAAACGGGGAATACGCCTGGTTCGAGACGCGGGTGCGCCCCGTTGCCGACGAGGGGGTCCCGGCCCGCTGGGTGCAGTCGGTTTCGCGGGAGATGCCCCCGCCCGGGCGGGCCACCCTCGGGCTGGGCACTCCCCGCGCGGGGGCCGGGAGCCGCGAAGATTCCCCCGAAACGTTGCTGCACCGGATCGCCGGGAATTCCCCGTTGGCCTTCTACGTGTTCAACGCCCACACCGGGGAAATTATCTACTTCAACCGCCGCTTCTGCGAACTGTGGAACCTCGAAGACCTGGAAGCGTTGCGGCGGCGGGGTGAACTGAAGGCGCAGGACATCGTGCCGCGGGCCAACCTCATGCTCCGGGAGGCCGGCCAGTACGCATTGGAGCCGGCCGCGGACGGCGGCGACGAGGCGCCGGAAGCCGAGTACGCCCTGGTGGACGGACGGACCATCTGCCGGTTCGCCTCGGTGGTTCGGAATGAAGAGAACGCGTATTTCGCCCACCTGTACCTCTACGAGGACATCACGGGACGCCGGTTGGCCGACGACAAGATCCGGGAAAACCAGGCGGGCCTGGCCGAAGCCCAGCGCATCGCCCGCGTGGGCAGCTGGACCCTGAACCTGGACACGCAGGCGTTCAGCGCTTCCGCCGAAACGCAACGGATTCTGGGATTGGACGTTGCCCGAACTTCGTCGACGACCGGCCTGCCGCCGGACGGGACCGGGCCGGTGCTCACGTTCACGGATATGATCCGGAAAATCCATCCCGACGACGTGAAGGCGTTCATCGAATGCATCGAAAACACCCTCGACCGGGGTGATCCCTGTGACCTGACGTTTCGCACCGTGCCCTCCGACCAGGAAGTCAAACACGTGCGTTGCCAGGCCAACCCGGTGCGCAATCCCGACGGCAGCCTGAAGGCGCTCACCGGCATCATCCACGACATTACCCAGCAGAAACGGACGGAAGAGCAATTGATCGCCGCCAAGGAACTGGCCGAACGTTCGGTTCGGATCAAGGAGGAATTCCTGGCCAATATGAGCCACGAGATCCGCACCCCCCTCAACGGCATCGTGGGCATGACCCACCTGCTTTCCCAAACGGAGCTGAGCGCCGAGCAGCAGCAGTTTATGGGGGCCATCCGGTTCTCGACCGACAGCCTGATGGTCATCATCAACGACATCCTGGACCTGGCCAAGATCGAGTCGGGCATGCTGCAGATTGAATCAATCCCGCTTGACGTGCGGCAGGTCCTCCGGGACGTGACCAGCCTCTTCCGCATCAAGACCCAGGAAAAAGGCGTGGAAATTTTCACCAAGGTGGCCGACAACGTTCCGCAAACCCTGCTGGGCGATTCGGTCCGGCTCAACCAAATTTTACTCAACCTGATCGGCAACGCCGTCAAGTTCACCCAGCAGGGGTTCATTGGGGTGAGTCTTCACTGCAACGAAAGCAACGCCGAACACACCGAGGTGGTGTTTTCGGTGAAGGATACCGGCATCGGGATCGGGGAGAACAAGCTGGGGATGGTCTTCGACAGTTTCACCCAGGCGACCGGCGACACCACCCGCCGGTACGGCGGAACCGGCCTGGGATTGGCGATCTGCAAGAAACTGGTGGAATTGCAGGGAGGCCGGATTTCCGTCAGCAGCCAGTTGGGACGCGGCAGCGAATTCACTTTTTTCATCCGGTACCCGAAGGGAATGCCCGCCCACCCCCGCCCGGCCGCGGTGACGGACCAGGGGCCGCCCCCCGTCCTGCCCGAGACCCTCCGCATCCTGCTGGCCGAAGACAACGAAATCAACCGCCTCATCCTCCTCACCATGCTCGACAAATGGCCGCGGGTGGCCGCGTCGGTGGACGTGGCCACCAACGGCCTGGAGGTGCTGGACCTGCTCCGGGAGGGTGACTACGATTTGATTCTGATGGATTGCCAAATGCCGCGCATGGACGGCTACACCGCCACCCGTTGCATCCGGGGTGAAATGGCCGGCTGGAAGGCGCGGATTCCCATCATTGCCATCACCGCCTCCGCCCTCAAGCACGACGAGGAAAGGGTATTCGAATGCGGAATGAACGATTTCATTCCCAAACCCTTTGAGCCGCAACAGCTGTTCGAGAAAATCATCCGGGCCGTCACCACTTCCCAAGTTACGGCGTCGGGCACGGTGGCGTACGACCTGACGCTGCTGCGGGAGATCACGGGGGATAATTCCGAAACCTTCGTCACCATCATCGAGAAGTTTCTCGAGAAAACCCCGCTGGAAATCGGCGAGTTGACGGAAAGCGTCGACCAGCGGGACTACCCGCGAATGGCCCGCATCGTTCACCGGCTCAAGTCGACCGCCCGGTTCCTGGGCCTGTCGGCGCTGGGCGAGTTACTGGATGAAATGGAGGAGGAGGGCCAGGCCGCCGGATCGGACCCCGACCCGAAACGGATCCGGTACCAGGCCGCCCAGGTGCGGTCCGCTTTCGGCCAGATCCTGGAAGGCTTGCGAGCGGAACTCCGGAAGTTGGGACCGGACACCGAAGGGCGGATTTCACCCCACGCCGCCGACTAATGCTTTGGAAAAGAAATAACCAGCGGGATTGTCGGTCGGGGACGCCTAGTCGGGGACGCCCAGTCGGGGACGCCCAGTCGGGGACGCCCAGTCGGGGACGCCCAGTCGGGGACGCCCAGTCGGGG
>JACMKY010000487.1 GCA_014379925.1 Cytophagales bacterium
GACGCGCGGGCGACCGGGCCGACGGCCCCCTTCGTGGCCCCGCGCACCGGGGTGATGGACGACCAGCCCGTCTTCGGCCCGGGCTGGGTGAAAGGCGATGATTACCTAACCACCAGCATCTGGACGCCCGCCGTGGCCGGATCGCCCCGGCCGGTAATGGTGTTCATCCACGGCGGGGCCTTCGTGCTGGGCACCAGCAACGTGCCCCTCTACGACGGTGCCAGCTTCGCCCGGCAGGGCGTGGTGCTGGTGACGCTCAACTACCGGCTGGGCATCGAAGGGTTTCTGAAAATCGACGGGGTGCCCTCCAACCTGGGCATCCGCGACCAACTGGCGGCCCTGCGCTGGGTGCAGGCCAACATCGCCCGCTTCGGGGGTGACCCGGGGAACGTGACCGTGTTCGGCGAATCGGCGGGGGCCATGAGCGTGGCCGTGCTGCTGGCCAGTCCGGCCGCCACGGGCTTGTTCCGGCGGGCCATCATGATGAGCGGCTCGGGCCAGGCCGTGCTCAGCGGCGAGCAGGCCGACCGCATCGCGGCCAAGTACGCCAAGGTGCTGAAAATTAAAAATACGGCCGAGGCCTACCGCCGCTTCACCCCCGAGGAGTTACTGGCCGGTCAACAGAAAGTCACCCCGAAAATGGTCAAGCTCGACACTGAAGAATACGCCGACCCGGGCTCGGGCACGGTGCTGTACTTCCCGGTGATTGACGGCGACATCGTGCCCGCCGTGCCCCTTGCCAGCGTGCAGAAAGGCGCCAGCAGTGCAATTGATGTGCTGGTGGGCTACAACTCCGACGAGGCCAATTACTTTCTGATTCCGAATGGGTTGCTGAAGAAAATCAAGTCCAACTTCATCCTCAACCTGGCCGTGAAGAGGCTCCACCCCGCCCCTTCGGCCCTGACGGCCGTCTATAAGCAAGCGTACCCCAAAAAGAATCGAGGGGAGCTGCTCTCGGCCATCGCCACGGCCTACCAGTTCCAGGTGCCCTCCGTGCGGTTGGCCGACGCCCACGCCCGCCAGCCCGGCCGCACTTACGTGTACGAATTCGGGTGGAACTCCTCAGCGGTCGGCGGCACCTACGGGGCGTACCACGGACTGGCATTGCCGGTGGTATTCAACAACCGGGAAATCGTAACGGGCCCCCGGGGGATGGTCGGCCCCGAGGGTGTCCCGGCCGAACTGGCCGACAAGATGCAAGCCGCGTGGGTAGCGTTCGCCAAAACCGGCAATCCGGGCTGGGCGGCTTACGCCCCCGGCGAGCGCAAAACCATGTTCATCGACAACACCTGGCAGTTGCAGACCGCCCCCCACGAGAAGGAAATCCAGGCCTGGGAAGGGGTGCGCTAAAAAGGACCCCAGGCAACTTTCTAACTAAATCCAATACCAGAGACGGGATTTAGTCCGAAAAAAATGCCTACGCAAGAACGGCGGTACTTTTTGTACGTTCTTTTAATCTAACCCACTCGTGAGGAACGCCCTTCAAAATAGCGCCACCGGGATTGAACAAAATAAAATAACCGTCCCCTGACCCGTTTCGGACGGAGGCCATCACCTCGTCTGTTCCCCAGTGGGCACCGAAAGAGCGGTAACGAAGCGCCCAGTCTGGTTCAATAATGGCGTCCAGCATTGCCACAGACTGAGCTAAAAGTTTGAGTTGACTCATCTCAGGCAGCAACGACAAATCCCGTGTGGAAATCATAAAGTCTCTCGTAGACTGATCGTAACAATTTCCGAGGCATATCGCGCAACGGGTAAACTTATGCTTGTGCAGCCAAGATACGCCTGATTACAATGGGAAGGTAAAAACAAGCCCGCCTCCGAGCGTGGTCCAGCGTCAACGGTTGCGTGATTCCATCCGTTCGTGGTTCCAACCCCCCAGCCTCCGACGACAACTCCAGCATTCACCTAACGCCCGGTTTCAGCTGCGAGGCCAGCGTTGTCGGGACGATCCTGCCGGGCCGGAGCGTCGGCCTTGTCCACTTGCCCGGCGTGGGCGCGGGCCGCAATCTCAATGGCGCGTTCGAGGGTACTCATCGGAATGAACGAGGATGATTTAACCGATCATTGGGCGGCTAAAATACGCCTAATTACCGTGAGAAGATAAAAAATTCAATAGAAATAAGCCTGCTACAGAGCGTGGTTCAGCGGCAACCGCCACCCCTTCTCCACCGTCGGAAAGTTAACAGTTACATAACGTTCCGTAATTGGAACGGCCAGATTATTTGCCCAACTTTCGCGGACCATCCCGTGGTCAACCGCGTGCCCAGGGGCGGCGTTCGTTGCTGAACCCGCGGCTCTTTGAATGTTGTCGTGCTGAATCTTCTACAACCTAAAACCCCAACCATGTTCACCAAAACCTTTACCCTTCCTCCCCGTCCGTGGCGGGGTCAACTGCTCGTGCTGGCCATCCTCGTCGCGTTGCTCGCGGCGGGCCCGGGCCACGCCCAGTCCCAGTTTTACGATCCGTTGCTGAAACCCTTCTACCACGGCGTGGCTTCCGGCGATCCGCTGGCCGACCGCGTCATCCTCTGGACGCGCGTGACGCCCGAAACCGAAGGGCCCCTGACGGTTACCTGGAAAGTAGCCACCGATGCGGCGCTCACCCGCGTCGTCCGGAGCGGCGTTGCCACCACCAACGCCGAACTGGATTACACGGTGAAGGTGGACGTGGCCGACCTGCGACCGGCGACGACGTATTACTACTCCTTCAACACCCTCGGTAAAAACTCCCTGATCGGACGCACCAAGACGGCCCCGCTCGGCGACGTATCGCACCTGCGGTTTGCCGTCGTCTCCTGCACCAACTACGAGGCGGGGTATTTCAACTCCTACGGAAAGGTGGCCGAACGCAACGACCTGGACGCCGTCATTCACCTGGGCGACTACATCTACGAATACGCCACGCGCGGGTACGGCGACGCGGGATTGATTGCCAGCGGGCAGCGCATCACCGTTCCGGCGAACGAAATTGTGACCCTGACCGACTACCGGCAGCGCTACGGCAACTACCGCCTTGACCCGGATTTGCGCCGGGCGCACCAGCAGCACCCATTCATTCCGGTTTGGGACGACCACGAATCAGTCAACAATTCCTACAAGGACGGCGCGCAAAACCACCAGCCCGCCACGGAAGGCGACTGGCAGGTCCGCAAGGAGATTGCCCGCCGGGTGTACGACGAGTGGATGCCCATCCGGGGAAAGGCCACGCCGCTGTACCGCCTCCAACCGTACGGCAACCTGGTCGACCTGATCATGGTCGACACCCGGCTCGAAGGCCGCGAGGTGCAGATCGAGGACGTGACCAGCCCGGCCCTCTACGATTCCAACCGCACGATTCTGGGCAACACGCAGCGCGAATGGCTGTTTGACCAGTTGAAAAACTCGACGGCCAAGTGGAAGATCATTGGCAACCAGGTAATTTTCAGCGAGTTTAATATAGGTTGGGCCGCTTCGGGAGCGAACACGCCCCAGGGCTTGGAAAGCAGCTTCCTGGACATTTGGGACGGCTACCCCGCCGAGAGGCAGAAGGTGATTGATTTCATCGCGCAAAACAAGATCAACAACACCATCATCCTCACCGGCGACATCCACACGTCCTTCGCCTTCGACGTAGCCGCCCGTCCGTCGGTGTTCAGTCCGGGTGGTCCGGCCTACAACCCGGCCACGGGCGCGGGTTCGGTGGCCGTCGAATTCGTTACCCCCAGCATCACCTCCGCCAATTTCGACGAGGCCATCGGGGCGGCGGCGACGGCGGCTTTTGAATTTCAGTTCAACAAGCCCCTGCCCCCGACGGCGGGTCCGCTGGCGGGCGTCAATCCCAACCCGCACATGAAGTACGCGGACCTGGACCGGAACGGCTATTTTATCCTCGACCTTACCCCGGAAAAGGCCCAGGCGGACTGGTACTTCACCGAAACCATCCTCAAGCCCACCAACCAGGAGCGGTTCGACGCCGGCTTTTACACCCTGGACGGGGAAAACCACCTGCGGACGGCCCCGGCCGCCACGCTGGCCAAAGCCGAAGCCCCCGCCCCCGCGCCGGGTCTGCCCAACCCGCTGGGTACCGCCCAGGGCCTCGACATCCAACTGCTGGGCACGTACGCAACGGGCGTGTTCAACAACGGAACGGCCGAGATTCCCGCCTACGACCCCCTGACGAAACGCCTCTTCGTGGTGAACGCAATCGGCACGGTCGACGTGTTGAGCATCAACAATCCGGTCCAGCCCACCAAACTGTTCACCATTGACATCAAGGCCCTGACGGGCGGCACGCCCAACAGCGTGGCCGTCAAGAACGGGATCGTGGCCGTGGCCGTGGAAAAACAGGACGCCGACGAGAACTACCTCCCCGGCCTGGTTGCCTTCTTCGCGTCCGACCTGGCCGGGGCACCCACCGAAGCCCTGTCAACCGTGGAAGTGGGGGCCCTGCCCGACATGCTTACCTTCACGCCCGACGGCAAGAAAGTGCTGGTGGCCAACGAAGGCCAACCCGGCGAGACCCTCGATGCGGAAGGCTCCGTGTCCATCATCGACGTGAGCGGCGGCGCGGCCGGGGCGGTCGGAATCACCGTCCGGTTCACGGACTACGACGGCAAGGAGAACGAATTGCGGGCCAAAGGGGTCCGCGTTTTTCCCGGCAAGCAGGCTTCCAAAGACTTCGAGCCGGAATACATCGCCGTGGCTCCGGATGGCAAGACCGCGTTCGTCACCCTCCAGGAAGCCAACGCCTTCGCCGTGCTGGACATCGCCAGCGCCACCTTCCGTGACGTGTTGCCCCTGGGTTACAAAGACCACAGCCAGGGACCCGCCACCCTCAAGCAGTACAACTTCAACGAGCCGGCCATCGGCCAGAAGCGCAACGGCGACCCGATTCTCTTCGGCGGCCTCTCGGGCCTCTTCTTTGAGAAGGAAGAAGGCGGCAAGTACACCTTCGTCACCGTGCCCGACCGCGGACCCAACGGCGAAGAATCCCCCGCCGGACGCCCCTTCCTGAAACCCGATTACGTAGCGGAAGTGATTCGCTTTCAGTTGGATAAGGCCTCGGGCGAGATCACCATCCTGGAAAAGATTCCGCTGAAGCGGAACGACGGCGGGGAAATCAAGGCCATTACGGGCTTCCCCAACATTGCTGGCGTGGACGAGAAACCGATTGACGAAGCGGGCAACGCCCTGCCCTACGATCCCTTCGGCGCCGACCTGGAAGGGGTGGCCGTGGCCGCCGACGGTTCCTTCTGGATGGTGGACGAGTACCGCCCGGCCGTGTACCACTTCGACGCGGCGGGCTTGCTGCTGAACCGTTTCGTGCCCAAGGGCACGGCAGCGCTGGCCAACCAGCCCGAAGGCACCTACGGCGACGAAACTCTGCCGGCGGCTTACGCCAGCCGGCGGTCCAACCGGGGCTTCGAAGCCGTGGCGCTGGACCGGGATTCGGGTATTCTGTACGCCTTCATCCAAACGCCCCTGGCCAACCCCAACCGCGCCGCCTCCGACAACTCGAATCTCATCCGCGTGCTGGGCATCGACCCCGCCACCGGCGAGCCGGTGGCCGAGTACGTGTACGCGCTGGAAAAGCCTCTGGTACGGATCACCAGCGTGGACAAAATCGGCGATGCCACCTACGACCCGAAAACCAAATCGTTTTACGTCATTGAACGCGACGATGAAGCCAACCCGGCGAACAAGAAGTTCATCTTCCGCTTTGACCTGAAAGGAGCCACCGACCTGCTGGCCGCCGGTGCCCCCGCCCTGACGCCCGGCAAGACGCTCGAGCAGCATTCGGTGGACGAATTGGCCGCCCTGGGAATCAAGTCGGTGAAAAAGACCAAGGTGCTCAACCTGCCTTCCATCGGCTACCTGCCCGGCGACAAGCCCGAAGGGCTGACCCTGCTGCCGGATGGTTCGCTGGCCGTGCTCAACGACAACGATTTCGGCGTGAACGGACCCGCGCTGAGTACGGTGGGATTGGGCATCATTTCCTTCGGGCAAGGCAACACGCTCGACGCCAGCGACCGCGACAACGCCGCCAACCTGCGCAACTGGCCGGTGAAAGGCATGTACATGCCCGACGCGGTGACGGCGCTGGAGGTGGCTGGCCAGACGTACTACCTCACGGCCAACGAAGGCGATGTCCGCGACGAAGACGCCCGGGTGGGCAGCCTGACGCTCGATCCGACGGCTTTCCCCAACGGGGCGGCCCTCAAGGCCCTCGACCAGTTGGGCCGGTTGACCGTATCCGAAATTGACGGCGACGGGGACGGCGACGGCGACTACGACCAGTTGTACGCCTACGGGACCCGTTCCTTCTCGGTATGGGACTCGTACGGCAACCTGGTTTTCGACAGCGGGGATGACCTGGAACGGATCACGGCCGCCAAATACCCCAACTTTTTCAATTCGACCAACGACGCAAACAATTTTGATACGCGCAGCGACGACAAAGGACCCGAACCGGAGGGCGTCACCACGGGAATCATTGACGGAAAGCCGTACGCGTTCGTGGGCTTGGAGCGCATTGGCGGCTTCGTGGTCTACGACGTGAGCACGCCCGCAAAACCCCGGTTCGTGGACTACGTCAACAACCGCAATTTCGCGGGCGATCCGCGGGTGGGCACGGCCGGCGACCTCGGCCCCGAAGGCCTGGTGTTCATTGCCGGGGAGGACAGCCCGACGAAGGGGGCCTTGCTGGTGGTGTCCAACGAAATCAGCGGCACCACGTCCATCTTCGGGGTGGGCAAACAGCCGGCCGTCGTGGGCTTTACGCTGGTGAATGCGCAAACGGAGGGCGACCTTTCGCCCCTCACCGACGGGAGCGTCATCGACTTCGCCCAACTACCCACCGTTCAGTTGAGCGTGCGGGCAAACGTGAATCCGGACCCGGTGGGCAGCGTGGTGTTTGAACTCAACGGGCAGGTGTACCGCGTGGAGAATCCCGAGGCGTTCAGCGCGGTATACTCGCTGGCCGGCGACGCCGGAGGCGACTATCTCCCCTGGACCCCGGCCCCGGGCGACTACACCCTGACGGCCACGCCCTACGCGGAAAGGGACGGTCAGGGACGGGCGGGGGTACCGCTCACCGTTGCCTTTACCGTCGTCAACGAACCGGCCGTCGTGCGGCTGGACCTGGTGGATGCTGTCCAAAAGAAGGTACTGGCCGAAATCAAGGACGGGGCGGTGATCGACCTGGCGGCGCTGGGCATCGCGCCCGACCGCAACGTGAACGTTCGGGCCCAAACCAGCCCGTCGCTGGTAGGAAAGGTGGTCTTTGGTTTGGACGACAACGGCAGCTACGCCACCGAGAATTATTTGCCCTACGAGTTGTTCGGTACGCCCGGGTCCGCGGCCACCGGTTGGCAGCCCGTGCCCGGCACCTACACCGTGAAAGCCACGCCCTACTACCAACCCAACGGAACCCTGACGGCGGGTACGCCCCTGGCAGTGACCTTTACCCTGGTGGATCAAGCGGGCGCCGCGCGGGTTGGCGCTTCGGAACGGGAAAATGGAATGCACTTTTCGGTTGGCCCGAACCCCGCGCGCGATCGGCTAACGCTTCGGTTCGCCGAGCCGGTGGCGGGGGAGGTGACCGTTCAGGTGTACGACGTTCTGGGCCGGGAGGCGCGTTACGAAAGCCGCGTCACCCCGAAGGATCAACGGACCGTGGAAGTGAACCTGGCGGGTTTGCCCAATCGGCTCTACCTGCTGAAAGTGCGGACCCAAAACGCGGTGAAAGTGGTTCGGTTGGTGAAAGAGTAGATCAGCGGATTTGAATGAACGTTGAAAAGGCCCCGCTTGCCACGCAAGCGGGGCCTTTTGTTTTGGGTTGGCATTCCCCGTGAAACCACCGCCGTCCGGATACCGGAGATGGCAGGGGGGAGGATTCTCTCCCTTCATCAACCGGTTGCTTACCCACCCATCACCTTGCCAACTCGATTTTTTCCCCCGTGCGGTAGCGCAGCAACACTTTCCGGCCCGATACCCTTTCGAGCAACGGTTTGAGTATCTGCTCGGCGTTGCCTTTCGTTTGGGCCAGAATGCCCATCTGCTGGGCCGATTGCCCGATTTGTTTTTCTGCCTTGGCGTAGGCTTCGCTCACCAGCTGACCTTCCTCGAACATGGCGTATTCCACATTGTAGACCTTCGAGCGTTCGTGGTTGATCTTGTTGACGCACAGTTCGGGTTCGGGCAGGTAGATGATCAGCGTGTCCTGCGGGGTTTGGATGAGGTCCGCCCGGGTTATCTTGGTCAGGTCGATGCAGCCGATGGCCTCCCCGCTGATGATGAGGATGGCCCTCGGATTGGGCAACCACTGCTTGACGATTTCGTGTTCGACCACGTCCTTGAAATTGTACTTGACCAACTCGAGCTTGCCCATCGCCGTCACTTCTTGCAGGATGACCGTCTGGTTGGTCACGGTCGCCGTTGGACTTTCCTCCGCTTTGCCCGTGCAATTGCGCCCTACCCATACCAAAAAGACCACCACGCCCGCCAAAGACAACAACCGGACGAGGAACCGAAGGAGACGCATAAGCAGTCGTAAGTATAAAGTGGTAAGTCAAAAGTGGTGAGTAGCCTCGTTGCACGGCAACCACGCAAGTCGCATAAAGTGTTGTGGATCATTCATCCGGGAAGGATCGCTGGGTTGCCCGCTCCGCGCCCGGGGATCGCGGGTAGTCTCACAGTGAGCATCGAACTAGGATTGCGGATTCAAAGTTAGGGGTATTCACGAAGCGGCGTTGCGCGTGATGAACCAACAACCAACTATTTTCCTTTACTTCGCACTGCTCACACCAACCCGCCCGCTCCGTGAATCCCAGCCTGACTGACGGGATCAACCTGCTTTCCAAGCTAACGACCCAACGCGCCTGGAACGCCGCGCGGGTGATCGGAAGTTACGGCATCTCCAAACTTACAAAAAAAGCGGCGCACCGGGGTTTGCCCATCAGCATTTCCCTGGAACCGACCACCGCCTGCAACCTGCGTTGCCCGGAATGCCCGAGTGGTTTGCGTTCGTTTACCCGCCCGACGGGGATGCTGCCGGATGAACTGTTTCGGAAAACCATCGATGAACTGCACGCCACGCTGCTCTACCTGACTTTCTATTTTCAGGGTGAGCCTTACCTGCACCCGCACTTTCTGGACCTGGTCCGCTACGCCTCCGCGCGGGGCATCTACACGGCTACCTCCACCAACGCCCATTTCCTCCACGACCAAAACGCCCGCCGCACGGTAGAATCGGGCCTGGACCGGCTCGTCATTTCCATCGACGGCACCACGCAGGAGGCCTACCAGGCTTACCGGGTGGGAGGGGAGCTGGCAAAGGTGATCGAAGGAACGCGCAACGTTATCCGGTGGAAAAAGCAGTTGGGCTCGCGCACGCCGCACGTCGTTTTTCAGTTTTTGGTCGTTCGACCCAACGAGCACCAGGTGGAAGGAGTAAGAAAATTGGCCAAGGAACTGGGCGTGGATGCCGTGCGCTTGAAAACCGCCCAGATCTACGACTACGAGCGCGGTTCACCGCTGATGCCCACCGTGGAAGCCTACTCGCGCTACCGCGCCCACCCCGACGGCACGTATTCGCTCAAGAACCGGCTGCTCAACCACTGCTGGAAGATGTGGCATTCCTGCGTGATCACCTGGGATGGCAAGGTGGTACCCTGTTGCTTCGACAAAGACGCGCATTACCAGCTGGGCGACCGGCAGAAGCAGACCTTCGCGGAAGTGTGGCGCGGAGAAGCCTACGCCCGTTTTCGCCAAACGCTGGTCAACGCCCGGGCGGAAGTAGACATGTGCCGGAACTGCACGGAGGGAACGAAGGTGTGGGGTTGATGCTCCCGCCGCCCCCTCCGAAGCAACCGCGCCGGTCCGGGGTGCGGTGCCTTGGTTCACGAGCCGTTTCGGCCGACCGACGGGGCCGCCGCTGGGGCATTCGCGTAAGCTTTGGCGTTGCCGGTTGGGAAAATACCAGCCGGGCGAAAATCAAGTTTCGGAATAATTCGTAGGTTTATGTAAAGTGCAGTGGGTATTTGAATTGTAATCAATCAGCGGGCAATGAAAGGGGTCAAACCCCCGTTGACCAGCTTACCGCTGAAGTTGTTGAGCCACCACTGGTACATCCGGTGCGCAGTTGTTGGAATGGAAGGAGATGATTGCCAACGAGTTTATGAGTGGAGGCGTAGCGTCGACGCATTACCGAACATTTTCTTGTTAGGCGTCATCTGCACCTTCCTACCCCCTTCAACTGGGCGGCCGGCCGCCGCCGGTCCGCCGGTGCGGTTACTTCGTAAGGGAGGCTTTCGACGTTCGAAATCCCCCTTTTGAAGGGGTTTGGGGGATGTTAAGCACGCTCGAAAAACCAAGGCGTTCGGTGGCGTATAGCGTCAATGTTACTGTGTAGGATGGATGCATTCAGGAAAATTTTGTCAGACCAAGCAATTTACGAGCCGCTTAAAAGTCATGTAAGTTAAAAGTCACGCAAGCATATGTTAAAGGTAATCCTTGTTTTCACGCTGTTCATTTTTCTTTTTCCGATCATCGGTCGGTTTGTGCTCCGGGGCGTGCTGTGGATGCTGGGCATCAGCGCCGTGAAGTTGGCCCAGCGGGAATTCGATCGCCGGGGCGACCCCCGAAGCCCTAACCGCCCCGCCGCGACCGACCGCGGCGGACCGGCCCGACCCCGACGCCGGCCGGACGGAAAAATCGACGTCGATTACGTTCCCGATCAGGACGGCAAACGGCGCCCTTCGGATTTTAGTGGCGGCGAATACACGGATTACGAAGAAGTGAAATAAAGACGGAAGCGACGCTGCTCACGAACGCCGCGACCGGAGCGCGTTGCTGGCAGGACCGGAGGGATGGGGTAATCCGGTTCACCCGGTTTTCGTTTGTTCTCAAAAAATCCGCCATCCGGGGTTCGCAATTCCGAATCCGCGCTATCTTTGCCGCAACCAATTCTTCCCCGAATGTTTAGCTACCTCCTCTGGAACGCGGACCCGGAACTCTTCACGATTGGCGCCCTCACACCCCGCTGGTACGGGTTGCTGTTCGCGCTGGGTTTTCTGCTCGGCCAGCAAGTGCTGATCCGCATGTTCAAGGCGGAAGGCAAACCCGAGAGCGACGTCGAGACACTGACGGTGTACATGGTGCTTTCCACCATCGTGGGGGCCCGGCTGGGACACTGCCTCTTCTACGAACCGGAGACCTACCTGGCCGATCCCATCCGCATCCTGAAAATCTGGGAGGGGGGCCTGGCCAGCCACGGCGCCGCCATCGCCATCTTCTTCGCCCTCTACTTCTACGCCCGCAACAAGAAGGGCCAGAGCTACCTCTGGGTGACCGACCGGATGGTGGTGACGGTAGCCCTGGCCGGCTGCTGCATCCGCCTGGGCAACCTGATGAATTCGGAAATCATCGGCAAACCTTCGGACGTGCCCTGGGCGTTCGTCTTCGCCCGCAGCGCCAACGATGCGCTGACGACTGACTTCGGCGGACAACTGGAAGCAACCCAAATCCGGCAAACCGGCCAGGATACCACCGTCGGAGGCGTGCCCTATACCCGGCTGGCCTTTCAAACCGAATTCCAGCCCGCGGTGGATGAGGCCACCGCCAATGATTTGGTGCAGCGGGCTTTTCCGGCAGTGTTGGGAGAAACATCGCGGTTTCGGGAGGTAAACGAACACATTCGGCTGGTATCGGGTGCCTACGCGCCCACGGTTGCCAGGAAAGGCGATCACTTCGTCGCCACCTTCTACGCCTACGGCAAACCCCGTCACCCCGCCCAGCTTTACGAAGCCATGTCCTGCCTGGTCCTGTTTTTTCTCCTGTACCGGTTTTGGAGCCAACGGAAGGAAAACACGCCCGAGGGCAGCATCACGGGTTTGTTCATGGTGGGGATATTCACGCTTCGCTTCTTCTACGAGTTCCTCAAGGAACCGCAGGTGGACTTCGAAAGGGAGATGGTGCTAAACATGGGGCAATGGTTGAGTATTCCCGCCGTGATTTTCGGCCTTACGCTGCTGGTTCTCTCGCGGCGTACCGCCAAGCAGACGGGCGTGAGGGCGTAGCAAATGCGCTTACCGCCGTACCAACGCCAAACGCCAACCCCCCGAACGATTGAACGCCGATTACTGGATTGACTTGCTGGGGTTGGCCCGGCATCCCGAAGGAGGCTACTACCGCGAGGTGTACCGGGCCGACGAAACGGTTGGTCCCGAGGCGTTGCCCGCGCGCTACGGCAGTGCACGGACGTCGGGTACGTCCATTTATTTTCTGCTTCGGGCGGGTGAACCCTCCCGTTTTCACCGGTTGCAATCTGACGAAATATGGCATTATTACGCCGGTGACCCGGTAGTGGTTCACCTCCTTGACCGGGGCGAATACCGGCAAAAGACCCTCGGCCCGGATTACGCCAGCGGACAAGCCTTCGTGCACGTGATTCCCCGCCACTCCTGGTTCGGGGCCACCGTGGCAACGGCCGCCGCAGCCACTTTGCTAGTTCCGAACGGTTTCGTGCTGTTGGGTTGCACCGTGGCCCCTGGCTTCGAATACCAGGATTTCGAGCTGGCCCGTCGGGAGGATTTGCTGGCTCAGTTTCCGCAGTACGCCCCCCTCATCCACCAACTGACGTGACGACAAACTGCCGGATCTGGTTGGTCATTCCGGAGGAATCCCGGCGGCTACGCCCACGAAATCCAATGAACGCGCGAACCGGGCCGCCCCGCTGGTTCGGCAGGCCGGCTTCCAGGGTGACCAATGACGAAGCCCACCAACGGAGAACCGCGTCCCCGTACATCTAGACCCTTTCCAAATTACTGACTTGACCGGGTAAGTCCGGGCGGAGTTTCGTTACTTTGTCCGCATCTATGAAAGCCGCTTCGCTTTTCCTGGGCTTTTACCTGCTGCTGGGTGGCCTGCTGCCCCACGCGGAATACGCAGAACTGACGAAGCTGCCCGGTTTGTACGCCCATTACCAAACGCACCTGCAAAGAACCAACGGCCAACTGAGCTTCGCCGACTTTCTGGTCATGCACTACGCCGACCGCCAGCACGCGCAATCCGAGGACCACCAACAACTGCCTTTTCAGCACCACCATTCCTGCGTAGCCACCCTCCTCTATTGCGTGCCCGGCTTCGATTTTTGCTTCGTTCCCGTTCAGTTTGCCGCCGCCATAAGGAATCGTTACCAGCCGATTCTACGGTTTTTCCCTCCCTCCCGCATCTTCCAACCCCCCAAATAACCGGACTGCTTCAGTTCCGCCGTGCATCCGGCAGTGCTTGCCAATAAATTTGGTGGGTGAAAAATTCGGTGCGGGATTTTGCCGGTGATCGTGGGTTGCCTCCGCACCCGTCATCATCCGCCACCCGGACGACCAGTGTCCTTCCCCGTATCCACTCACTGTTTACTGAAAAACATTGGATAAAATCATCCATTTTTCCATCCACAACAAGCTGGTCATCGGCTTGTTCACCTTGGCGCTAATTGTTTGGGGAAGCTACTCCGTAACCCAGCTGCCGATCGACGCCGTGCCCGACATCACCAACAATCAGGTGCTGGTCGTCACCGTGACGCCCTCGCTGGCGGCCCAGGAGGTGGAGCGGTTAATTACCTTCCCGGTGGAGCAGGCCATGGCCACCATTCCCAATAAGGTGGAAATGCGCTCGTTCTCCCGCTTCGGCCTCTCGCTGGTTACGCTCGTGTTTGCCGACGACGTGGATATCTATTGGGCGCGGCAACAGGTAAGCGAACGCCTGAAGGAGGCCGAAACCCAGATTCCACCCGGCGTGGGCAAACCCGGGTTGGCGCCGGTTACGACGGGACTGGGGGAAATCTACCAGTACATCCTCCGTCCGAAGAAGGGCTACGAAGCCACTTATTCCGCCACGGAGTTGCGCACCACGCAGGATTGGGTGGTGCGGCGGCAACTGCTGGGCACCCCCGGCGTGGCCGACGTGAGCAGCTACGGCGGCTACCTCAAGCAGTACGAAATCGCCCTGGACGCCGAAAAACTCCGCCGCGCCAACCTGACCGTGAGCGAGGTGTTCACGGCCCTGGAAAAAAACAACCAGAATACGGGCGGGGCCTACATCGAAACGGGTCCGTCGGACGGCGGCAACCGCTACTTCATCCGCAGCGAAGGGTTAGTAACCGACCTGGAGGACATCCGCCGGATCGTGGTTCGTAACCTCCCCGCGCCGGGTCATTCTGCGGAGCATCCGGTGGGGCATCCTGCGGGGCATCCTGCCGGGTCCGTTCCCACGCTCATCGGCGACGTGGCGGAGGTGCGCTACGGCCACGCCCTCCGCTACGGGGCCATGACGCACAACGACCGGGGCGAAGTGGTGGGGGGCATCGTACTCATGCTGAAGGGCGAGAATTCCTCCAAGGTGATCCGGGCGGTAAAGGCGCGCATCGCAACCATCGGGAAAACGCTGCCCGAAGGCGTGGAAGTGGTGCCCTTCCTGGACCGCACCAAACTGGTGAACAACGCCATTGGTACGGTGAGCCGAAACCTGGCCGAGGGGGCTTTGATCGTGGTGTTCGTGCTGGTGCTGCTGCTGGGCAACCTGCGGGCGGGGCTGGTGGTGGCTTCGGTGATTCCGCTCTCGTTGCTCTTCGC
>JACMKY010000061.1 GCA_014379925.1 Cytophagales bacterium
AAATGAGACTCGGCCATAAAAAACTTTGTTCACGCACCTTCCTACTTCTACTTAGTTAGATAGAAAACAGATGATTATTGGTAGCCTTTTTTACGATGTCATTCTGAGCGATAGCGAAGAATGACATCGTAAAAAAGGTTACCATTAATCATCTGTTTTCAATCTAACAAAGTAGAAAGCTGCGTGAACAAAGTTTTTTATGGCCGATTATCATTTTTTCTGCATTGACGCGCATACTTGTGGCAACCCGGTGCGGGTGGTGACGGGCGGCAGCATTCCGCACCTCACGGGCGAGTCGATGAGCGAGAAGCGCCAGCATTTTCTGCGCGACTACGACTGGATACGGAAGGCGCTGATGTTTGAGCCCCGGGGCCACGATATGATGTCGGGCAGCCTCCTTTACCCACCCACCGATCCGGCCAACGACGCGGGCGTGCTGTTCATCGAAACGTCGGGTTGCCTGCCCATGTGCGGCCACGGCACCATCGGCACCGTTACGGTCGCCATTGAGCAGGGACTCATTACCCCCCGGACGCCGGGCGTGCTGAACCTGGAAGTGCCGGCGGGATTGGTGCGGGCCGAATACCGGCAGCAGGGTCGCAAGGTAACATCCGTGAAGATCATCAATGTCAAGTCGTACCTGGCGGCGGAGGGGTTGACGGTTGCTTGTCCCGACTTGGGCGAACTAACGGTGGACGTGGCTTACGGGGGTAACTTCTACGCCATCGTGGACCCGCAACCGAACTTTCCCGGCCTGGAACACTACCAGGCCGAACAACTCGTCGCCTGGGCGCGGGTTGTGCGCCAACGGCTCAACGAGCAACGCCCGTTCGTGCATCCCGACAACCCGACCATTCACGGGCTGAGCCACATCCTCTGGACGGGTGCTCCGCTGCAACCAACGTCCACGGCCCGCAACGCCGTGTTCTACGGCGACAAAGCCATTGACCGTTCGCCCTGCGGCACCGGCACGTCGGCCCGGCTGGCGCAGTGGCACGCCCAGGGACGGCTGAAACCCGGCGAGACGTTCGTCCACGAAAGCATCATCGGCTCCGTCTTCAAGGGGCGCGTCGAAGCCGAGACCGAACTGGGTGGCCGGCCGGCCATCGTGCCCAGCATCGAAGGCTGGGCCGTTATTCACGGCTACAATCACCTCATCTTAGACGAGACCGATCCGTACCGGTTTGGTTTTCAAGTACAATGACCCAACCGTCCGCGTTCGGCACTGGCATCATCGGCGGCGGCATCATTGGGCTGAGTTCGGCCTATTACCTGCACCGGGCGGGTTACCGCGTAACGGTTTTCGACCAGAACCGGCTCACCGACGGCTGCTCCTTCGGCAACGCGGGCATGGTCGTGCCGAGCCACATCATTCCGCTGGCGCAACCGGGCATGATGGCCAAAGGAATGCGCTGGATGCTGAAGTCGACCAGTCCGTTTTACGTCAAACCGCGTTTAGACGCGGAGTTGATGCGCTGGGGCTGGCTTTTCTACCGCCATTCGACGCCCGCACACGTTGCGCGGGCCATTCCCGCCCTGCGCGACATCAGTTTGCTCAGCAAGGGGCTTTATCAGGAACTGGCGGCCGGGGGAAATTTCGACTTCGGCTGGCAGGAGCGGGGGCTGCTCATGCTTTACAAAACGGCCCCCGCCGAACGGGAGATGGCCGAAGAAGCCGACGTAGCCAACCGGTCGGGCGTCGAAGCGCGGGTACTGACGGAATCGCAGGTGCAGGCCCTCGAACCGGACGTGCGCGTGGACGTACGGGGAGCGGTTTTCTACCCCGGCGACGCCCACCTCAACCCCGGCGAACTGGTGCGTGCCCTGGTGGCTTATCTGCGAAAAAGCGGCGTTCAGTTCGTGGAGGAGCAGGCTGTAACGGGCTTCCGCACGCGGGGATCGCGCATTGCCGGCGTGCAGACGGCCGGGGGCGACTACGCCGTGGATGAAGTCATCGTGGCGGGCGGGGCCTGGTCGCCGGGGCTGGCCAAACGCCTGGGGTTTAGCCTGCCGTTGCAGGGCGGCAAGGGGTACAGTTTTATGCTCAATAACCCGACCCATCCCGTTCGGGTGCCCGCCATTATGCTAGAAGCCCGCGCCACCGCCACCCCGATGGGCGGCGGTCTGCGTTTTGCCGGAACGCTCGAAGTGGTAGGCACCGATCAATCGGTGAACATGAACCGGGTGCGGGGAATTGTAGCGGGCATCGGGCAGTATTACCCCGACATCCGGGTCGAAGTGCCCCCGGTCGAAACCGTCTGGCGAGGGCTGCGTCCGTGTTCGCCCGACGGTCTGCCCTACATCGGCCGCGTCCGGCGGTTTGACAACCTGACGCTGGCGACCGGCCACGGGATGATGGGCCTCAGCCTGGGTCCCGCGACGGGTAAACTGGTGGCCGAAACCGTGGCTGGCCGGGCACCGAGCCTGGACCTGGCTCCGTTTCGCCCCGATCGTTTTTCCTGACCTCCTCCCCGCTAGCGTTGCTCCATAAAGTCCGCTTCCGGCCAAGGCTGCCAAAAATAAAAAGAAGGCAATGGCTCGCCAACCACCGGACCAATACCGAAGCCGCTACGGGGTAGAAAGCGACGCGGCCGGGTGGATTTTCGAGACCAGCTCATTCTGGCCAACCTTGCCGGGTGCATAGACAAAACGCTTGGAATAGCGAGGTAGACGCACTACATTTCCACTATGCAAGCAGAAGCCCCCGCGATTACTTGCCTGGTAGTGGATGATGACCCGCTCGACCGGCTGGTGATCGAAAATGAGTTAGCCAAATACCCGTTCCTGCGTCTGAAAGGAAGTTTTTCCCATCCGTTGGAGGCAAGGCCGTTGATCACCCGGGCCTCCGTTCAACTGCTTTTCCTCGATGTAGACATGCCCCTGGTGAGCGGCTTGGAGCTGTTGAAATCCCTGCCGGAGCCCATACCGTGCATTTTTGTTACCTCCCATCCTGAATTCGCCCTGGAGGGGTTTGAAATGCACGCGCTGGATTACCTGCTTAAGCCCCTCCGAGCGGATCGGTTCCGGCAAGCGGTACTGCGGGCCAAGGAGTTTCTGGAGATCCAGACCAAGGCCCACCTGTATGAGTTGCACTTCGAGAATGACTTTCTGGGGTTCAAAGAGGGAGGCACGTACAACCGGGTCCGGATGAGTGAAGTGCTTTATCTGGAGGCCTTGAAAGACTATACCAAGGTGATTACCCGCGGCAAGAAATACGTTACCCTGGCCAACCTGCGCAACTTCTCCGAAAAGCTGCCCCCCGAGAAGTTTCTGCGCATTCACCGGAGCTTTGTCGTGGCAGTAGACAAAATAAGACAGGTGGAACAACACGAGTTATTGCTGGGTGACACCTGGTTACCAATCGGCAAAACGTTCCGGCAGGAAGTGGTTCGTTTTTTGGCCTCGTAATAATCCCAACCAATGCGGCGGCCGTTTGAATAAGGTTTACCCAAAACGCCTCCCCAAAGAAGCGGCTGAATAAGATTTCGCTGTATCAGAAGGTTACGTTACAAAAGTTAAAGATTTAGTAACATAAAGATACCGGATTCGATCCGCCAGTGCTTATCTTGCTTTTCACCATTGGTCGTACACCAGACTCCCTTTTGAGAATAAATGCTTACCATTCAAAATTTTCAAGCATTGAATTGCTGGATAATTTCTCGTGGCTTTTATCCGGTTGGGTTGTGACAAATTTATTCTTCAAAACACATGCCCATCTACGACGGAGCAATGGGTGGTTGCCGTTGAAAAAAAGGCTGGTTGTCGGGTTGTTTGACGCAACACGCCGGTTGCAAACGACCATTACCCCGTCATTTCAGCCATCCGTCAAACCCTGCTCGGTTATGCATACCTGCGCAAAAAGAGTACTCCGGATGCTCCTGGTAGTAACCAGCGGTTGCCACGCGTACGCCCAACTGCCCGACTTGACCCAGTACCCATCCGAAATTGAGCAAATGCAGGCCGTACTGGAATACGCCAGGAAGTGCGCTAAAAGCGACAAGTACGAAGAGGCCCTCGGTGCGCTTCGAACCGGCGTTGGCTTGGCGCAGCAAGCCAGCAATGATACGATGCTGGCAAACTACCAGTATTTCACGGGGGTGATTTACCGAAGCCGGAACCACACCGACAGTGCGGTCTACTACCAGAAAAGCGCCGAACGGCTGGCCAGGAAGGCGCAAAATGTTCGGTTAATCGCCAGGACGTTGCTCGAACAGTTTACCTTATTCAACGATACCGGGCAAATGACTGAGGTCTACCGGGTTACCGGTTTGCTCAAAGCCCTGGTCCCCCGGTTGGAGCCAGTCAGTTGGGAACGCGCTTCCGTGGAAGAACGCCTGGCCCTGATTACTTTTCGGCAGGAGGACTACCAGGATGCCCTCTCGCATTACCTGGCCGCCATCCGGATCTGCGAGCAGCGGAAGGATACGGTGAACGAAGGTTTGCTGAGGGATAACATTGGTGGCGTGTATCACAAATTGAAAAATTTCCCCAAGAGTTTGAAGTACCGTTTGCAGGCCGCCACCCTGCTGGAAAAAGCGGGTCGGAAAAGTTTAACCGGACAGATATACGTAGGCATTGCCGACACGTATTTTGCCTTGGAGCAGCCCCAACCGGCGATCCGTTACTATCAGAAGGCGGTGGCCATTGCCAAAGAATCCGGAGCCATCAAGTGGCTTACCCACGCGTACAACGGCTTGGGTGAAGTGTACCAGCAACAAAGGAATTATCCGAAGGCTGAACTGTATTTTGGGGAAGCCCTGCGAATCAACCGGCAAAATCAGCTCCGGTCCAATGTACTGTCGAGCTTGCTGAATTTTGGCAAGCTTTACTACGCGCAAGAGCGCTACCCCCTCGCCCAGTCGTACTTACGGGAAGTGGTTCTTTTAGCGGATACCCTTCACAGCAAAGAACCGCTCGCCGAGGCGTACGCGTATTCGGCGAAAACGGCGGCGGCGGTGGGGAACTTCCGGGAAGCGTTCCGATACCAGGCTTTGGTGACGGCCCAACACGATTCAGTACACACCCAAAGTGCCACCGAAGCCATTGCCGAGATGGAGGTAAAGTACGAAGCCGAGAAAAGGCAGCAACAGATTGCCCTGCTGGACGAGCAAACCAAAACCCAAACCTTGCAGCTGCAAATTGAGCGCCGTAACCGGTACTACCTGCTGGCCGGCTTGGGAATGGTGGCCGTGATTGCCGGGCTGCTCTACCGAAGCTACCGCCTTAAACAGCGCGCCAACCGGGAACTGGGCCAAAAAAACCAGCAGGTACTGGCCATCAACGAAGAGTTGCAGACGCTCAACGAACGGTTGGACGAAGCCAACCAGTCCAAAACCAAACTCTTCAGCATCATCAGCCACGACCTGCGGGCACCCGTGAGCAGCCTCTTCCAATTCCTGCAACTCCAGCGAACCAACCCGAACTTGCTCAATCCCGAACAGCAGCAATACTACCGGAACCAGATTGAACAATCGGCCGATACCTTGTTGGAGGCCATGGAAGACCTGCTGCTGTGGTCAAAAAGCCAGATGACCAGCTTCGCCCCGGCTTGGGAAATGGTTCATCTGAAATCTTTCCTCTCGGAGGCAATCGCCCTGCACCAACCCGCTACCAGCCACAAGGACATCCAACTGCGACTGGATTGCCCGGCCGACCTGCGGCTGACTACTGACCCTAATCTGCTGGGGGTGATCATCCGGAATTTACTCAGCAACGCCATTAAGTTTACCCCGGCGGGAAGCGTAATCCACTTGTCGACCAGCCGGCAGGAACGCACCGTGGTACTGTCCATCAAGGATACCGGCGGCGGCATCGACCTTGCCCAACTGGAACGGCTTTTGGACTGGAGCAACATCAAAAGCAGTGCGTCGGGATTTGGGCTGAAGCTGGCCAAGGAGTTCGTTGACCGGTTGGGCGGCCAGCTTCAGGTACACTCCACACCCGGT
>JACMKY010000062.1 GCA_014379925.1 Cytophagales bacterium
CAGATACACCACACCAAGTGGTTGCAAGGCGGCTGAGTGCATCTTATCGTAGGCCAGCACGCGGCAACCAAAACCGAGCATAATGCGGGCAAAGGCCGCGCCGATCTTGCCAGTGCCAATGATACCAACCTGCTTGCCGTACAGGTCAAAGCCCATCAGGCCATCGAGGGTAAAGTTGTTTTCTTTGGTGCGCTGGTAAGCCAAATACGTCTTCCGGTTCAGCGACATCAGCAAGGCAACGGCGTGTTCGGCGACGGAGTGGGGCGAGTAGGTTGGCACGCGCAGGATGCGGATGCCCAATTCCTGAGCCGTTGGTATATCTACCTGATTAAAGCCCGTACAACGCAGGGCCACCAGCCGAATGCCTTGCTGCGCCAGGGCGTGCAGCGTCGGGCGCGTAAGCTGGTCGTTAACAAACACGCAGATTGCCTGGTGACCCGCCGCCAACTGAACCGTTTCGGGCGTCAGGGTCTGGGGCAGAAAAGTCAGCTGGTGTTGGTGGTGGTGGTTGGCGGCCTCCAGAAAAGACTGCTCGTAGGAATGGCAACTAAAAAAAGCGATGTTCATCGTGTTCAGGTTTTTGTTAGGAAAGAGTAGCGTTGTTTGGTCAGGCTATTTAACCCAGGTTGCGCGGTAAGTCAGAATGCCCAAACCGCGCGGCGGCCGCCACGTCCTTTAGAACGTAGTCATCTACCAGGAATGGAGCGTCTTTGGCGGCTGCCGCTAAAGCCGATTGATGATTTTACCAAACCCCGCCCGGTCCACCGCGCCGCATCCGCGGACGGCGGCGCGGTGGACCGGGCGGCTAAAGAGGCGGGGTTAGCGCATCTTACCGCCCAACTTGGGTTGGCCCTTCACCGGATTTTTATTCGGCTGATTGGGCAAAGACAATGGTCCGACACGGATAGAAATTTACTTTCCCCCCGCTCCGCCGATGCTTTGCGGTATCCCGAACACGGGCAGCACTTTCAGGACATAAAACTGCTCAGCGGCATACGGGCATACGGATAAAAGGCTACAACTATTGGAAACGTGGGCAAAATGAATAACGTCAAGCAGTTAACCGACGTTGAATCAACACAATGAGCGTGGCCTCATCGGACATGCCCACCTGCCGCCACAGTTCGATGCCCTGCCTTACCAGCACGAACGCGGGGGTGTGGGTAATATCAAAACTCCGAACAACGTCGGGGTGGTTGACTTTGTCAATCCGGAGTACGCGCAGCAGGCCACCGAGATGCGCTTGTAGCGAATCGGACAGGGCGACCAACGACGCCCATTGCTGGCGGTCAGCCCGCTCCGGAGGCATGAAGACCAGCAAAACCGCCGACTGGGCGGGAATCAGTGGAGAATGTGGATCATCAAGTTTCATACTTAGGTGGCCTTCTGTATTCGAAGACAGAAGCGACGATTGTCACAACCGGGGATCAGCCAACATCCGTGCGAATACCGGTTGATCCAATAATTGACGTAAAAGTGGGCGTTTGACTAACCAAATGCACTGACGTTGGTCAGGCGTTATCCTGATTGTTGGTCGTTTTTGGAAAATTGGGGGTAATTTGGTGCGGGAATCCCGTTGGTAAGTGCCGATGGCGGGTTCATTGCCGTATGCTGACCGACCTGTATTCAAACGCCTTAACTGACCTGCTTTTCGAGAAAAGTGACAACTTCATCGGCATCTACGACCTGAGCGAAGAGCGGTTTATCCGCGTCAACCCGGCCGGGGTGCGGATGCTGGGGTTCTCCTCGGAACGGGCCCTGCTAACCGATCCCGTCCGATCCCGGTCGCTGCGGACGCAACCACTGGAGGGTGAACACTGGACCAGCCTGATTGAGCGCATTATTGGGGTCGGGCACCACGAAGAGACCGCCCAAATCGGGCGGCAGGACGGTCAAACGTTCCAGGGGCGACTCATCATCCGGGCCTTTACCGCCCACAACCGCCCCTATGCCCTCATCCGGCTCATTGATCAGGGGCGGCTGCACCAGGCCGAGCGCGAACTGGACCACAGCGTCCGACGCTACGAGGCCATCTTCTCCAACGCCACCATCGGCATCATCGTCGGCGATCAGCAGGGCCGCATCGTATCGGCCAATCAACTGGCCGATCAGCTGTTCGGCTACGCGGCCGGCGAATTGGTGACGCTGACCATCGAGCAGTTGGTACCTACGGGCGTGAGCCGCTACCACGAGAAACTCCGGCAATCGTTTAATGCCAATCCCCAGGTACGGGTGATGGGTCATCCCCGCGAACTGCACGCCCAGCGCCAGGATGGCTCGGTGTTTCCGGTCGAGATCAGCCTGAGCCATTTCCGGCTCGAGGAGGAACCCTACGTGGTGGCCTACATCATCGATATTACGCTCAAGAAAGGAGCCGAGCGGCAACTGCTGGCGCACCGCGACCACATCGAACGGCTCAACGCAGATCTGGAGCAGAAAGTGGCTGACCGCACGCACGCCCTCCTGAATACCCTCGACCAGTTGGAGCAGTCGAAAGACGAACTGGCCAAGGCCCTGGTGGCCGAGCGGAAACTGGGCGAATTGAAATCCCGCTTCGTATCGATGGCCTCCCACGAGTTTCGCACTCCGCTGACGGTGTTGCAGACCTCGGCCACCTTGATCGAGAAGTACGCCGGTGGCGACCAGCAGGATAAACGTCTCAAGCACCTTAACCACATCCGGGCGTCGGTCCACCACCTCAACGCCATCCTCGAAGAATTTCTGTTGGTGGGCAAGATCGAAGAGGGCAAGGTCGAAGCCCACCCCGCTGAGGTTGACGTGGCGCGATTGGTGAGCGAAACCGTGGCCGATATGCGAAGCACGTTGAAACCTAAACAGACGGCGCAAACCCACTTGTCGGGTCTGGTCCCGGTCTGGCTCGACCCCTCGCTGCTGCGTAAGATCCTGGTCAATCTACTCTCCAATGCGGTGAAGTATTCCGGGCCGGGATCGGTGGTGACCGTGCGGGGAACCTGCACGGACCGGGCGTTGACGCTGGTTGTGCAAGATCAGGGCGTGGGTATTCCGGAAGAAGACCAGCAACACCTCTTCGAGCGGTTCTTCCGGGCCAGGAACGCGGTCAACCTCGCCGGCACCGGACTCGGCCTGCACATTGTGGGCCGCTACGTGGAGCTGATGGGGGGCCAGGTGTCGCTGCAAAGCGCGTTGAACGAAGGCACCACCGTTACCTTGATCCTTCCCTATGGAAACCATCCTGTTGATTGAAGACAACGACGCGATCCGCGAAAACACCGCCGAGATTCTGGAACTGACCGGCTACACGGTCCATACGGCCGAAAACGGGAAGATTGGCGTGGAAAAGGCCCTGGCCAACCAGCCCGACCTGGTCATTTGCGACATCATGATGCCGGTGCTGGACGGTTACGGGGTGTTGCACATCTTCAACAAAAACCCGCAACTGTCGGGGATACCGTTCATTTTCCTGAGCGCCAAAATCGAGCGGACCGACTTTCGCAAAGGCATGGAACTGGGGGCCGACGACTACCTGACCAAACCCTTCGACGAGTCGGAACTGCTCACGGCCATCGAGGGGCGATTGAACCGCTTCCGAAACGTCGGGGGTGCGGCCCTCCGGGCGTCCCACCCGAAGCCCGATTACAACCTTGGGCAAGACGGGCTGAACCAATTCCTGGACGATGCCCGGCGGGTGGGCAGCCTGCAAAGCCTGTCGGCCGAGCGCAAGTTACACGCCGTGCGCAAAAAGCAGTACGTGTATTTGGAAGGCGACGAACCCAGCCGGCTGTATTTTCTCCAGTCCGGCAAAGTTAAAACCGTGCGTACCAATGCCGATGGCAAACAACTCATCACGGGCCTCTACAACCCCGGCGACTTTTTCGGCTATTTTGCGTTGCTCGAAAACAGTGATTACGGCGACTCGGCCGTGACGCTGGAGGATGCCGAGCTGGTTTACATCCCCAAGGACGATTTCCAGCGGTTGCTGCTGGCCAGTCCGGCGGTGAGCGGGCAGTTCGTCAAATTGTTGGCTGGCCGGGTGGGCGAACGGGAAGCGCAGTTGTTGGGCATGGCCTACAACTCCCTCCGACGACGGGTGGCGGATACGCTGTTGCGCCTGCACGGGCAGCCGCCCGACGGGCTTATTCAACTCTCACGGGATGACTTGGCCAACCTGATCGGCACGGCTACTGAGTCACTGATCCGTACCCTGAGCGAGTTTAAACAGGATGGTCTGGTTGAAATGACTTCAGGGGGTGGCATCCGGGTCTTGCAGCCGGAAAAGTTGCGCCGGGCCAACTGGTGAGCCAACCCAGCGGATGACGACAATCATTTTCATTTAACCAGCAAGGTTCCTGACACTCTGCGCGGTTGAATCCCATCTTCTGCGCTTTTTTCTGCTGAGAATGGACCCGGAGCAGTTTTAGGGTTCCGGTACCGGCCTTTTCGGCTTTCCTCCCTTTTGAAGGGGGCCAACGCGGCACGGTCGGGGGTGAGGTTCGGGGTAATTGACAAAAAACAAATTTTCTGCTTGCCTTCGGGTTATTTTTTTTATTATTTGTCCACCGCATTGCATCCGTAGTCGGTAGCCCAAGGCGCGTTCCCCTTTTCAACCGAGGAGTTGATCAGGCCGGTTTTTTCAGTCGATCAGCCGTGGATCATCCGTTCTTTATTTTGCTTCCAACCAGCTATTTATAATGCTTTGCTGGCTGTCTTCCCCATCCCCCGCCCAAACGCCGCTCGCTGGTGAGGCAAAACCAACGACCTAAACAATTTTATGACACCCAACGCTGTTCGAAAGACCACCCGCCTTTGGCTTACGCTTTCCTACCTGTTTTCTTCGGCTTGCCTCTGGGCACAAACCGGCGGAAATGCGGCGTCAGAACTTCCGAAAGTAATTCCGCCCTCGCCCGAAGCGGCGGCTTTGGGCAAGTACGGAGCCCTTCCCGTTGGTCTTTACACGGGCGTTCCGTCCATTTCCGTCCCGCTTTACGAAATCAAGGGTCGGAGATTGACTTTGCCCGTTTCGTTGAACTACCACGCCAGCGGCGTGAGGGTGGATGAAGTGGCTTCCTGGGTGGGCCTGGGCTGGACGTTGAACGCCGGTGGCGTGATCACCCGCTCGGTGAAAGGAATGCCCGATGAGCAAGACTACCTGACTGGCAACTACCTTATCCCCGACTGACCAACACCAACCAACTGGTGGACTTTGACTATTTGTGCGATGTAGCCGACAACCGGAAGGACACTGAACCGGACGATTTTTTTTTCAATTTCGCGGGCCTGAACGGCCGCTTCGTTTTTGATCAGTACGGAAGGATTTTTCATTCCAGCGAATCCAACCTCCGCATCGAGCAGGTTTCCAATCAGCAATTTGAGATTACTGCCGAGGACGGTACCGTTTACGTGTTCGGCAAGAACCGGGCGGGCACGGAGACTGCTTGCGAAACGAGCACGTATCCGGCTCAACTCGGGGGAACTTCCTGCATTTCCAGTTGGTACCTGACCGAAATCCTCGCTTCGGACGGAACCGACCGGATCAGTTTCAAATACCTTTCCGATAATTCACAATCCGTGTTTCACTCGGGCCAAACCCATCACTATCCGGTTGGTCCTACTCCCTATTCCCAATGCAATTCGGAAGAATGGGACTACGGAACCCTCCATACCATCGTTATCGCCGACTCCCGTCGGCTCAGGGAGATTGCCTTCACTGGTGGAAAACTGACGTTCACTTCGCTCAAAGACCGGCAAGATTTGGGGTGGGGCGGGTACCGACTCGATGAGATGAAGATTGAGAACGACTTGCGCTATTTGCGGAACTTTAAATTTTCGTACTCCTACTTCAACAACGGCACCAGCGATGCCAAACGACTGCAACTTAAAAGTGTTGAGGAGTACGATAATTCGGTTCGAAAACCGCCCCATCGCTTCACTTACAATGAATCAATTACCTACAATGGGTTGAGTCTGCCCAAAATTTGTTCGAAAGCCCAGGACCACTGGGGCTTTTACAACGGTGCCTTTGACAATGAACGCTTGTTGCACGGCATTCCCGCCGGTCAGTACAACGGCGTATTGCTGGCCGGTGCCAATCGGGAACCCGGGGCTGATTTCCTGGCTGGCGTAGGGATGCTGGAAAAAATTCAGTATCCCAGCGGCGGCAGCACCCGCTTCGAGTTCGAGGCGCACGATACGGGCGGGGGGAAGGGTTACCGAAAAGTACCGCAAACCCAATTCGTCACCACCAATATCGGGGGGAGCGCACTGGAGAGCAGCCAAACTTTTACGCTTTCCGAAGGGGTATTGGCCAGCGTGGTGTTTGAGCGGCCTTCGCCCGACTTTTTGCGCACCCATGATTTCAAATGCGCCCCAACGTTTAATCTCATCAACGTCAATACGGGAGAACCCGTCGGGGTAGACAGCTACAACGTGGTTCCCACCTTCGCCGGCGACCAGAACCGGATTGTGGTGCCAAACGTGGGTTTGCAGGCCAACATTCCCTACCAAATTCAAGTGGTCTCCGATTCCCGGTGCGGGGCAACGGCCGACCCGGGTTTGCTCAGCGCACTCAACAGTTCGATCACGGTTCGCTACGAGGTAAGCACCTCGGAGGTCATTTCCCTGGCAAAGAAGCGCATTGGCGGCTTGCGCATCAAAACCATTACCGATTACGACGGCATTGATGCGGCCAACGACGTGGTAAGGAGCTACCGGTATGAACGCGCCGAAGACCTTTCCAGCGGAGAGGTAGTCGACGAGCCGACCTACGGTTATCAGTACACGATCAACCAGAATGATCCGGTGAGTAATCCCACTAACGGCATGGATTGTCC
>JACMKY010000488.1 GCA_014379925.1 Cytophagales bacterium
ATGCAGCCTTCCTTTTACTTTACTGTTCTTTGAATGCCCATTGCCCATTGCCCACTGCCCACCGCCTAGTGCGCTTAAAAAAGATAAGGCGGACCCAAAGAGTCCGCCTTATGGTTGAATGGTTCCCATGACCCGTGAAGTTGTAAAACACAAACTCCCCCTAAATCCTACCATTCAACGATCTTTCAGCCGTACTTGTACGACTTAAGCTTGTCGAGCATCAGCTCCCACATCACTTCGTAAGGGAGCACTTCCAGGGCCCGGTTCCCACCGTGGTACTCGATCATCACCGAGGTCATTTCTTCGTACGCCTTTTCGGAGGACTTCCGGGTCTGGTAAAACCGGAAGTCTTCCTCGACCACGTTGGAAAGCAGGGTGATGAAGCACTCGCTCCGGAAGTTGATGTCCTTTTTGGGATACCGGCGGCAGTACTTCTTGATGGCCTTCACCCGTTGCCGGATGGGATCCAGGTCGAATCTTTCCAGGTAATACAGGGTCTGGATGGTGAGAATTGAAATGTTGAGTCCTCGCCGTTGCTTGTCGAAAGCCGGTACCCCGTCGAGGTAGTCGTTCAGTTTGAACCCGGTCTTGGCATTCTGGATGATGGGCCGGATATCGCGGATCTTCTTGGTCTTGTAGAGGTAGTGCAGGTAGGCCTGAAACGTTTTCCAACGTTCCTTCTTCACTTCCGACAGGGTCCGGAAGTTCGATTGTTCGAGTACGTCGCGGAACGTTTCGGCGGCCCGGAGGTAGTTGCCCGTGTGCATGGCGAGCAGGAAGTGGTATTCCTGAAAATGGAACCAGTTCGGCGAACCCGCCTTGATAGATTCCAGGCTTTTCCGCGCGTGCAATTCCCCGTCTTCGTAGGACTTCAAATGCACGTAAAAGTTCATTTTCTGGATGGCCAGTTCTTCCGGCCGGGTCCGGGGATGGAAGTGCGGCGATTGGACCACGTACGCCTCCATTTGTTCGGTGACGGCGATGGCGGACTGGAAGTCGTCGGAGAACTGGTGGAACAGCGATTTGATGCGGTAGTAGTTCATCACCAGTTTCGTGCTCTCGTGTTTGCCGACCTCTTCGGCGAGCACCTTCAGGTGTTTTTCGGTCAGCTTCCTCACCCGGGGCCGGTTGGCTTTCGACTTGGCGTAGGTGGCCACAATTTCCTGGTAGTACTTCTCGGAAAGGTTCTCCACCAGCAGGCGTTGCTCGATTTGTTCGGCCAGATCGCGGTAGATCACGAACTCCTTGTACTGGTTGCTGGTGCTGTAGTAGGCCCGCAGGATCCGGGTGCATTCCAGTTCGATGTCCGTCAGGTGGTATTCCTGGGCCTTGCGAAGCGTTTTTTCCACGGAGGGAATGGCGATTCGCCGGGAACCGTTCATCAGGAGCACTTTGGCGCAGTACAACGCTTTGTTGCAGTCGTAGAGGGCATTCTTGTAGGCGGGAACGTTTTCATCGTCCTCAAAATCCAGGAAGAACAGGGTATTGAGCAGCTTCTGTTTGAGGCGGGTCTTGAGGATGAGGTATTTTTTCTCCGAAGGATCGCACTGGTAAATGTCGCGGGCCGCGTCGGTGTCCGACTGGTAGCGCCGGGTGTGGATGCCGTCGAAAAGTTTGAAATAGTTGCTGGATTTATTGCGGCTGTTTTCGTCGAAAAGCTCAACTTTTTTGACCCTTTTCTTGGTAACCAGCTTGATTAGTTCATTGAGTGCGTCCATGTTCCCGGGTTGAGTAGCGCGTGTTTCCTCCAATTGGTTGAATGACGTTAAAGGGTTGAAAAAGACAGTAAGCCCCTTTTTTAAAGGTGGCATTGCTCACATAAAAATCACTCACTCCTTGCAATAGGCGCCGCACTCATTTAAAATAGTATTTTTAGTAAAATTAGTTGATATATTGATTGATGAAAATTTCCGGATGGACTATTCTATAACGCTGTTGTTTTGATCGTCGAATGTCCCCATTCCTTAGACGAATTTTTTTCAGATTATTTCGTTTGCCCCCGAAAGGACCGCCGGGCACCCGTCCGGCGGCCGCGTTTTCGTCCGAAAAACCAACCCACCAACCACCAACGATTCACGGCCGGCCGACGCGTGCTGGTCCGCAAAACCCGCGCGGCGGCGTTGGGGATTGGTCCCGGCGGACGGTCTCCGTTGGTCAACCGGCGCGGAAGGGGCGGAAATCTTTTTGGGCCGCGTTCCGTTCTTAGTCTATTCTCACCAAACGATTTCGTCTTTAATGGAGCAGCCAACCCTGATCGAGCGGGTCATCCGGTCTACGTTCTTCAAGAACGCCCAGCGCAAAGCGGGTGATTACGCGCGCAACACCCAACGATTGGCCAGCCTGGTCGAGCAGGTGAAGGCCAAGAGCCAACGCCTGTCCGGGGAGGCGGCCTCTTTGCCTTTCACGCAGCAGGTCGCCACGCTGGTGCGGATGGTCCGCGCCCACCTTCGCGGCGACTACCAGACGATTCCCTGGCGCAGTTTGCTGCTGGTCATTGCCACGCTGATTTATTTCGTCTCCCCGTTCGATTTCATTCCCGACTTGCTGCCCATCGTGGGTCTCACCGACGACGTGACGCTGGTCTTCTGGATCGTGAAGTCGTTGCAGGAAGACATCCAGCGGTTCCGGGAATGGGAACTGGCCGGTACTTCGCCAGCGGTGGAGGTAGAATGAGTCCACCCGGGCGGACAATTGCCGGGCATAATCCGGAAAAAGGAAACCGTTCCGGTTTCAATATTGTCCCCCGAAAATTAGCGTGACAACAAAAGTGTTTTTATATTTACCCATCAAACCAACTCCGACAATATGGAACTCTCCTCAGTATTCGCCTTCATGGGAATGGGCGGTCAAGAAATATTCTTAATCTTGCTGGCTTTCCTGTTGCTCTTCGGAGCGAAAAAAATTCCCGAGCTCGCCCGGGGTCTGGGCAAAGGCATCCGGGAATTCAAGGATGCCAGCCGTGACATCAAAGATGAACTGGAAGAAGGAATGAAAGAAGACAAAAAGGTCGTTAAATAGCCATTGAAAGCGTATCATTCGCTGAGTCAGATACAAGCCGATTTGCAAACAGGTAGCGTTAACTGCCGTCAACTGGTAGAACACTACCTGTTTGTAATTGGGGCCAACACCCACCTCAACGCTTTCCTGGCCGTTTACGACCAGGAAGCTTTGCGGAGGGCCGATGAAATCGACCGCAAGGTTGCCCAGGGCACGCAGGGCAAACTGGCCGGCTTGGTGGTGGGCATCAAAGACGTGCTCTGCTACCGGGACCACGGTGCTCAGGCCTCCAGCCGGATCCTCCGCGGGTTCATCTCCCAATTTACGGGCACGGCCGTACAGCGCCTCCTCGACGCGGACGCCATCATCATCGGCCGGCAGAACTGCGATGAGTTCGCCATGGGTTCGTCCAACGAAAACTCGGCCTTCGGTCCGGTCTTCAATGCGGCGGACCCCGCGCGGGTACCCGGCGGCTCATCGGGAGGCTCGGCGGTGGCGGTGCAGGCGGGTATGTGCCTGGCTTCGCTGGGCTCCGACACCGGTGGTTCAGTGCGTCAGCCGGCCGCTCTTTGCGGAATCGTCGGGTTGAAACCCACTTATTCCCGTATCTCCCGTTACGGCCTCATCGCGTACGCCTCCTCGTTCGATACCATTGGCACGCTTACCCGCAACGTAGAGGACGCGGCCCGACTCCTGGAGGTGATTGCCGGGGAGGATGAATACGACAGTACCGTGTCGAAACGCGCGGTGCCGGCCTATTCCCAACACCTCTCGCTGGACCGCAAACTCAAACTGGCTTACATCCGCGAGACGGTGGAAAGCAAAGTGATCGACCCGGAGGTGCGCCAGCGCACATTCGCTACCCTCGACTTCCTCCGTGGGGAAGGGCACGCGGTAGAAGCCGTTGACTTTCCGCTGCTGGAACACATCCTGCCAACCTACTACATTCTTACGACTGCGGAAGCCAGCTCCAACCTGGCCCGCTTCGACGGGGTCAAGTACGGGTACCGGAGCGTTCACGCGCAGGATTTGGAGTCGATGTACAAGAAAACCCGTACTGAAGCGTTTGGAGAAGAGGTAAAGCGGCGAATTATACTGGGAACATTCGTGCTGAGCGCGGACTATTACGATGCGTATTACACCAAGGCCCAGAAAGTAAGGCGGATCATCAAAGAAAAAACGGATGAGATCTTGTCTGAATACGACTTTCTGGTGTTGCCAACGACCCCGACCACGGCCTTCCGAATCGGCGAACGTTCGGACGACCCGTTACAAATGTACCTCGCCGACGTATTCAGTGTACAAGCCAACGTAGTAGGGATTCCGGCCATCTCCGTACCCAACGGTTCGGACGCCCGGGGTCTGCCGATTGGTTTGCAGATCATGGCGAGTAATTTTCGGGAAGCCGAGTTAATGGCTTTCGCGGCGTACGTATTGCAAAAGCAGGCCGCGGTGGAGGCGTGAGTAAATAATCGGGTAAACAATGTAAATCATCCATTTTTTAGGGACAAACAGGGAGATAAACGTCGGTTTTTGAGGATAACGCTACTGATCGTACTATTTGTTAAATGTTACACACAATCTAAAACCAGTGCATCCAAGTGGTATCCCGGTCTTCGAACTGCTAGGTTTGTGTAGTGAATGCTTTAGGTTGTTGCGTAGCTAGCCGTCCATCCCCATGCGCTTTTCCAAGTCTGCCCTGATTTCGGCTGCCGTTGTCTTTATTGGCCAACTGGTGTTTTCCGGCCCCGCGCGGGCCCAAACCGATACCACTGCGGTATCCCCGTCGGAAGAAATAGTGATTGCGTCGGATACCGTTCCCGATGAGGTGGCCGCCAAACCCCTGGCCGCCCTGGCGCTGGACACTGCCTTCGTGCCCCTCATTTCGGAGGAACTAATCGCCGACCGGCTGGATTGCCTGCAGAACGAAGTCAGCCTGGAGTACAACCGCACCATTCAAGGGTTCATCCAGTTCTTCGTGGTCAGAAGACGGGATTACGTTCCGATGGTGTTGGGGAGAACCGACTTGTACTTTCCCATTTTCGAGTACTACCTCAAGAAATACAACCTCCCCCAGGAACTGAAGTACCTCTCCGTGGTGGAATCCGGCCTGAATCCCCGCGCCATTTCGAAGGCGAAGGCCGCCGGTCTGTGGCAGTTCATGCCGGGTACCGGTCGGGACTTCCGCCTCTACCAGGATGCCTACGTGGACGAACGGCTCGATCCCTACAAATCGACCGAAGCCGCCTGCAAATACCTGAAACAACTTTATAACCTGTTCGGCGACTGGGAACTGGCGCTGGCCTCCTACAACTGCGGACCCGGCAACGTACGACGGGCCATCCGTCGGTCGGGCAACCGGACGAATTTCTGGGAAATCTACAACTACCTGCCGCGCGAAACGCGTTCGTACGTACCGCAGTTCGTGGCCCTCACCTACGTGCTCAACTACGCCGAGGATTACCGGCTGAGACCGACGACGGTGGAACGAACCATTGCCTTCGATACCATTCAGGTGAGCCAGCACCTCAACCTGGAGGCTTTGTCGAAGCAGCTTCAAACGCCCCTGTCCGATCTGCAGCAACTGAATCCGCACCTGAAGCGCAACCTCGTACCGGCCTACCTGAAAAACTACCCCGTCCGGGTTCCGTCCGACCGGTACGCGTTCCTGACGGCCAACCGCGTCGCCATCCTGGATTCGGTCTCGAAGACCACCGGAGCAGAGGCACCGTTTATTGTGGCCAACTACGATACCGACAACGCGGACGCCCGTCGTACCCGCCAGCGGCTGGCTCACACCGTGCGCCGGGGAGAATCCCTGGGCCGGATTGCGGATCGGTACCACGTGAGCCTTTCCAAACTCAAGACCTGGAATCACCTCCGGAGCAACACGGTGCGTTCCGGACAACGGCTGACCATCTGGGTGGAAAAAACGGTTCCGCGGAAAAAAATTGCCCTTCGGGAAACCCCCCGGACGGTGGATCCGTTGGCGGGTACCAGCCCGGCCGATTCGAGCGTCACCTCCGCAACCGTCCGTGCGGCGGATGGGAAGGCCACGACCGCCGAAGTTGCCCCGGCTACGGGCGTCGCCCAAGCCAAACAAGTGCGTCATACGGTGCGCAAAGGAGAGGCACTGAGCAAGATTGCCGACCAATACGGCGTGGGCCTCTCCCAGATCAAGAAATGGAATCGATTGAAAAGCAGCCAGGTACGCATTGGCCAGAAGTTGACCATCTGGCTCACGCCCCCGCCGATCGTCCAAGCCGACCAACCCGAAGCGCCAACCACCGCCGGGCAACCCGACGCGACAGGGGCGGCGCAACCGGATGCGGACCAAACCGAGCGGGTGAGCCAGGTTACGCCCTCCACTTCGCAAAACTCGGTTCACACCGTGGTGAGTGGGGAAAGCCTCTACCGGATTGCCAACCAGTACGGCGTGAAGGCGGAACAGATCAGGGAGTGGAACCGCTTGGGGAGCGATCAGGTTCGGATCGGTCAGCGGCTGGCAATCCGCGCGGGTGAGGCCGCCGGTGGGAACGGAGCCGAGGCCTCCACTGCCACGGGGGCGGATCACCACCAAGCCGCCGGGGAGCCGACTGCCCAAATAGCCACGTCCCGAAAGAAGAACAACGTACCGGATGAGTCGGAACGGAGCCAAACCAAGGCAAGTTTCAAGTACCACGTCGTTCAGCGGGGCGACAGCCTTTGGAGCATCGCCCGTCAGTACGGCAATATTTCCGTCGAAAAGTTGAAAAAGCTGAATAACCTGCGGGAAAACGAAGTTAAGGTCGGTCAGAAATTGATTGTAGGTTAACGCGGGTTACGTTACCCGGAGCAACCGGCCGCTCAGCGGGCACTGAAGCCCAGAATGTAGCCGCCGCTGTCGCGTCCTTCGCTGGCAATGAACAAGTCCCCGTTCGGTGCGAAGCAGATGCCTTCGGGTTGCTTGAAAAGGCGGGGATTTAACCGCACGCATTCCGTAACCTTGCCATCCCGGTCGAGCACCACCAACAACTTGCCATCCGAAGCGATGACGTAAAGTTGTCCGCTGCGGGGATGGATGGCCAAGCCCGACGGTTGAAAATCCACTTTCCGGTCTCCTTTCCGTTGGGCGGCACCCCGTTGGGCGGCACTCCGCTGGTTCTTGCCTTTGTCTTTGGATTGTTTTTCCGGCAATAATCCCGGGCAATCGGGGAGGATCACCCGTACGGGAGAGTTGTCAAAGACGCCGCTGGCCAAGTCGTAGGCGTAGACCGCTTTGCCCGCTACTTTCTCTTGCCCGATTCCCGCGTCGCCCTTGCAGAGCAGGAGCAGCCGGTGCGCCGAAGGGTCGTAAGCCAGTCCTTCTACGTCATTTCTTACCGACAACGGCGTATTCAGTTCCGTCGCTTTTGCCTTCCGCTGGCCATCTGGTCTGAACCGGAACAACGCTCCGTCACTTCGCAACGCGTACACGTCCCCGTCGACGACTGCCACGTCTTCGTAGTCGCCGTTTTTTCCGAACAACACCCGCTGGACGATCCTTTTGAGTTCGGTATCGTAGACGAAGAGTTTTCCTTCCTCATCCTGAACGCAGGCCAGTTGGTGGGGCTGGTAGTAGGAAAGACCGGAAATCTCTTCCAGATCGTCGTTCAGGAAATACTTTTGATCCGGCTGGTTGAGGTTATAGGGCAGGGTACCCACCGGATAATCCGCCGACTCATCCGGAGACGAGAACCGACAGCCCGGGCCGAGGCCAAGCCCGGCCGCCAGCAAAAAGAGAAGCCAACGGGGTAGAATCATGCCAGTAGTTAGTCGTCAGTTGTCATGGTGAGCACGGAAGCACTGGTAAGTCGTGGTGACCTCGTTGCCTTGCAGCGAGGTTATTTATGGGTTGTGAAAAGTCTGACGGTCAATTGTTTAAACAAAAAGGGTTGGTCGTTTCGAACTGGGTGCTCAACGGCTAACCACCACCGGGTGGCCGCTAATACACCGGAAAGAAGGTGAGCGCAACGGCGTAGCAGAGGACGGAGAATACGAATCCGTACAT
>JACMKY010000489.1 GCA_014379925.1 Cytophagales bacterium
AGGAAGTGCCCATGAACCGGTAAGTCGGGTGAAGGATGGCTAACTCCGCCGCCGAACCAAAGGCTACGGAATCGGCCGTGACCGATTGGAAAAGTGAACGGCTTTTTACGGAAGATTCATTTTTCGGGAAAACCTTCCCCCACCAAGCCCGGTATTTAATTCGTACCCGACAAATCCATCCGCCGGATTTCGTACCCGTCGGCTGCTTGCTCGGCTCCGAAAAATACGGGTTTGATAAATAAAAACAAAGTGGACGGCCGGGTCACGCCGGCTGTTTCCTCCGGGAGCCAAGTTCCCTCGTGGCCTCCCCCGGATCGGTTTTATCCGCAAAAAGGCGGTAAAGGAAAAGATTCGTTTCCACTCGCTCTTTTTATCTGGCTAAATTTCTATTTTTCGGGCACTACCCGTTAAGGAGCGCAATCAAACGGGGAAGCCACCAAATACCTTTCGATGCGAATCTTTTGCTAAAAAGTACCTCAGGAGCGATTCCATGCCCATGATCCGATTGACGTTGCTGGCGGGTCCAGCCTCCTTGGCGCTGGCCGCGACGGGCATCTTCTTCGGGTGGCTGTCCGCGTGCCAACCCAACCGGACCCCGCCCGAAACGCCCGCGGCGAGCCACCACGAAATGCCCGGCCACCCGGTTGCCAGCGGGGTCCGGCAAGCGGTCCAAATCAAGCCGGGTTCCGGTCCGACGGCGGGGATGGTGTGGATACCCGGCGGCACCTTCGGGATGGGCGCCGACAGCGACCAGGCCCGCCCCGACGAATACCCCAAGCACGCGGTAACGGTCGACGGCTTCTGGATGGACGCCCACGAGGTCACCAACGCCCAGTTCCGGGAATTCGTGGCGGCCACCGGCTACCTCACCACCGCCGAGCGAAAACCGGATTGGGAAGCAATCAAGCAGCAGGTGCCCGCCGGTACCCCCCAACCGCCCGATAGCGTGTTGGTGGCCAGTTCGTTGGTATTTACTCCCCCGAGCGGACCCGTACCGCTGGACAACGCCGCGCAGTGGTGGCGATGGACGGCCGGTGCCAACTGGCGGCATCCGGACGGACCGAATAGCGGCCTGGATGGCAAGGACAACTGGCCGGTGGTGCAGGTTTCCTGGGACGATGCCGTTGCCTACGCCCGGTGGGCGGGCAAGCGATTGCCGACGGAGGCCGAGTGGGAGTGGGCCGCCCGGGGCGGACTCGACAACGCCGTCTATCCCTGGGGCAATGAACCCGTGGACGCCGGCCGGGAAAAAGCCAATTCGTGGCAGGGCGAATTTCCCCACCACAATACCCAACGCGACGGGTACGCGGGCGCCGCCCCGGTCAAGCGCTTCCCGGCCAACGGCTACGGACTCTACCAGATGGCGGGTAACGTCTGGGAGTGGTGCGCGGACTGGTACCACCCTGACTATTACCGGACGGTGAACCAGCCCGGAGGGGTGCGTAACCCAACCGGTCCCGACCGGAGTTACGATCCGCAGGAACCCACCGTGCCCAAGCGGGTGCAGCGGGGGGGCTCGTTTCTCTGCCACGATTCGTACTGCAGCCGCTACCGGGTGGCCGCCCGCATGAAGGCCAGTCCCGACACCGGACTGGCCCACGCCGGTTTCCGCTGCGTGAAGGGCCAGTAGAAATCGTTTTCCAGCGGGGGAATACCCGGGTGGGTGCAAGACCGATTCCGAGACAAAATCACCCCCAACCTGATGCACTGCACAAATGCACAAATAATAACTGCGGGAAAGCGTGTCGGAATCGACAAGGCGGTGGGAAATCCAGCATCGATTTACCGACTAGCGTTCAGGGTATTTACCGCCCCACGGGGATTGGGTTGTTTACGGATCGAAAGATTTTCATCACCACCGGGCTGGGCAGCGTCGTTACAACGCAACGACGTTGACGACGTTACTCAGGCCTCCCCCTTTTCCAGCAGCAAACGGGATTCCTCCAGGTCGAGTTCGTATTCCAACCGCCGCAGCGTCTCGTCGCTGATGCGGCCCGCTTTCCGCAGTCGGCCTACCGAATCCCGCTCCAGCCGGAGGATGTCGGCTTGCAACTGGTGGAATTGAACGATCTGGCCTTCGTCGATGCGGCCCGTGACATTCATGCCGCTTTGGTTGCGCAGCCGTTGGATGCGGATCTCATACTTGGTCTTGATCTGGTTCAGCACTTCGTCGGAGACCTGTCCCAGGGAAAGGCTTCCCTCAATGTATTCAATGGTATCGTAGGCCAGTTGGAGCCGGGTTTCCCATTCCGCCTTGGCCTCCCGTCCGTCGGGTTGAATGCCCAGCCAACGGATGAGGAGCGGCAGGCTGAGCCCCTGCAATACCAGCGTGGAAAAGATTACGCAGAAGGTGAGGAACAGGATCAGGTCGCGTTGCGGAAAAGGCACCCCGGGGCGGACCGTCAGCGGCAGGGCCAGGGCCGCCGCCAGCGACACCACCCCGCGCATGCCCGTCCAGGCGACCACTGTGACCAGCTTCACCGTCGTATCGGGCTCCCGCTCCCGGATCTGGCGGCTCGCCCAGCGGGGCAGGTAGGTACCGGGATATACCCAGAGAAGGCGGCCAACGATGACGGCTCCGCTGACCAGCGCCCCGTACCCAACCAATGCAAGCGGGGAGAAGTGGCCGATTCCGGCCAGGATGGCGGGCAGTTGCAGGCCGATGAGGATGAAAACCACGCCGTTGAGCAAAAAAACGATGGTATTCCACACCGCGTAGGCCTGCAGGCGGGTCTGGGTGGAGAAGATTTCCGCGGAGCGCCAGCTCAGGAACAACCCCGCCGCCACCACCGCCAGTACGCCCGACCCGCCCAGTTCTTCGGCCGCCAGGTAGGCCACGTAGGGAGTGAGGAAGGTCAGGCTCGTTTCCCCGACCGGATTGTCGGGCGTGATCAGGTGCACGCGGTAAATCAGCCACCCAATCGCCAGGCCGGTGGCGATGCCAGCCCCGGCCACCAGCAGGAACTGCACGCCGGCCTGCCAGAGCACAAACTGGCCCGTCAACACCGCCGCGATGGCGTAGCGGTAGGCGATCAGGCCGGTGGCGTCGTTGACCAGGCTTTCTCCCTCCAGCACCGTCACCACCCGCCGGGGAATGCCCAGGCCCTTGATGGCCGTCGTCGCCGCCACCGCATCCGGCGGGGAAATGATGGCCCCCAGCACGAAGGCCGTCGGCCAGTCGAAGCCGGGGATGAACTGGTGGGCTACCACGGCCACCAGCGTGGTGGTGAACAGCACGCAGCCCAGGGCCAGCAGGGAAATGGGTCGCCGGGCCGCCTTGAAGTCCGGCCAGGAAGTGCTCCAGGCCGCCGCGTACAGCAGGGGCGGCAGAAAAACCAGAAAGACCACCTCGGGGTTGAGTTCTACGTGGGGCAGTCCCGGTAGTGAACCAATGGCGATGCCGGCCAGCACCAGCAAGATCGGGTAGGGAATGCGGACCCGATCACCCACCTCGGCCAAAGCGGTGATGATGGCCAGCAGGACAATGAAGAGTTCGATCTCGCGCACGGCCCAAGTATAGCTTATTTTCCGGAATTTGCCCATCGACCGCCGCGTCCGCGTTGACGACCGGACCACGGGCAGCCCGGCCGCCAGCGCGGATCGGGTCAGTGCAGCGTCCTTTTCTTGATCATTCCTCCCTTGGTGTCGTTGATGCTTTGCTGGATGAGAAACGCCGTCGGGTCGATCCGGTCCACCTCGCTCCTCAGTTTGGGCAGTTCCAGGCGGGTCACGACGGTGAATACGATGTCGATGTCCAGGTTACGGTCACCCCGTTTGCCGAAGCCCCGCTTTCCCTGGTAGATGGTCACTCCCCGGCCCAGTTGCTCAGTGATCGCCCGTCGGATCTCTTCGCTGTGTTCGGAGATGATGGTTACGCCGGTGTATTCCTCGATGCCGTGCAGCAGGAAGTCAATGGTCCGGGAGGCGGCTACGTAGGTGAGAATCGAGTACAGTGCCGGCTCGATGCCCAGGAAGAAAGCGGCGGCGGAGAAGATGAACACGTTGAGCAGCAGAATAACGTCACCGACCTTGAGCAGGTGGCTGTTCTGGCTGACCAGCAGCGCGGCCACTTCGGTACCGTCCAGTACCGCTCCGCCGCGCATCGAGAAACCGATGCCCGCCCCGATGAAGAGGCCCCCGAAGACGGCCGTCAGCAGTTTGTCGGGCGTCACGTTCGGATACGGCACCAAGGCCAGGCACACGGAAAGCCCGGCGATGGCCAGGGCGCTCTTGAGGGCAAACCGGCCGCTGATCTGACGGTAGCCAAGGGCGATGAAGGGAAGGTTGATGACCAGGATCAGGATGGACAGCGGCACGCCCGTCACGCCGGAAAGCAGCATTGAAATGCCCGTCACGCCCCCGTCGATGAAGTGACTTGACAACAGGAAGCCTTTAAGGCCCAACCCCGCCGAAAAAATACCCAGTACAATCAGGGCCAGGTTCTTGGTTCCTTCCCGGAGGTCGTGACGGTTCTTGGCAAGTGGCGGGGTCGTGGATGAAGCAAGCATACGGCGAATGAGACGACGGAGTCAATGGGTCAATTCCGGTCGGAGCCGGCGGATGGATGCGCGCACCGCGGCAAGAATACCCAAAATCGGCCGATGTCCAATGACGAAGGACGGAATCGTTCTTTTTACTTCGACCGGTTCGCCGCCGTCCGCGGATGCGGCGCGATTCGGAGTTCCTTCGGTCCGCCGATGCGGTTCTTCTCGGTCCGCCGCGCGGTTCGACATTCAATGTTCCCTTATTGAACATTTGATATTCGAGCACGGCAACCTCAAGTGGCAACGCCCGCCCGGCGGGCCATTACCCCGGCAACGGCGCTGGCAGCAACCAACTGGAGGGCGTGGTAGACCATGAGCGGCAGCAACACCAGACCCGTGGCGGCGGTGCCCGCGAACAACACCTTGGCCATGACGGTACCGTGGACCAGGGACTTCTTGGAGCCGCAGAAGAGAGCAGTGATCCGGTCTTCGCGGTTGAATCCCAACCGGCGGCTGACCAAATGGATCAGCCCGAACATCAGGAAGAACAATCCCAACAGGCTGGTTCCCAGCAAGAGGAGATCAGAAACGCGGAACCCCCGGAAGACGTCGCGGGCGAACGATTGGCAGAAAGAGGTGTAGACGATGAGCAGGATAACGGATTGATCGAAGAAGCGGATCCGTCGGCGGTGATGCTCGGCCAACGCGCCCAGCCGGGGGTGCAGCAAGATGCCGACGGCGACGGGAGCCACCACTTGCCGGGTGAGTTGGCCGACTACCCCCCAGGCGTCGAACCCGCCCAGGTCGGTCGGAATCAACCAACTCATCCAAAGCGGCGTGATTAGTACCCCCAGCAGGCTGGAAACGCCCGCGTTGAAGAAGGCGGCCGGCAGGTTTCCTCCCGCAATGGATACCCTGACGACCGAGGAGGAGACGGTGGAAGGCAGGACTGCCAGGTAAAAGACGCCGAGCCACCACCAGCCGGGCTCTTCACCGGCAAACAGCATCCGGCCGGTGAGCACTACCAGGGGGAAGGCCACGAACGTGGCTGCCTGGACCACCGCGTGCAAGCGCCAGTTGTGGAGCCCTTCGCGGAGTTTGGCGGGGCTCAGGCGCAATCCGTAGAAAAAGAAGACGAGCGAAACCCCGTGGCCGGCAACGGCTTCCAGTGACAACGGTCCTTGCCGGATTCCGGCGGACGGCCACCCGTAGGCAAGTCCGATCACGCCCGCCAGCGCCAGCAAGAAGCCGTCCAAACCTACCCGTGCCAACTGCCTGCCTGCCTGGGGAACGTTCATCGCACGGTTGTTTGCGGCCTCGGTTTGTGGAACGGCGCGAGGCAACTGCCGGTTGGGGATAGCCCCCAATGAAAAACATCCAACCCATTAACTGGCGTTGGATGCTCTTGAAATCCTCGGTTAAATTTCATCAGACACCGCCGGTAAGTGACCAGCACGATCCAATCTCCACCTAACTTAAGGCAGCTTCATCTGAATTGTTCAAAATCCGACACCGTAGCGAGAATTGGTAGCGTTTGATGAAACTTGATTGGGACTAGACATTGAGTACCTCCTTTCTTTAGAGTGGAACATGGATAATCGGCGTTCAAAAGCGGGATGCACCACGGACGCGGTCCGTTTTTGCCCGTCATTACCGGTGACACCCGTCACCGTTTTCTTAAACCGGTTTTGGAAAGAATGGTTCGATGCCAACCAAAAAAGCTTGGCGTTCGGCTGCGGACCGTTAGCAAGCAGCCGGAATCGCCCGGGCGGTCTCACCCTCCTTTCGTTCGGCAGAGCGGCTTCGGCCGCTCTGCCAACCAGTGCTTTGAGCATCCGTACCTGACGGGTACTTTTGTCCGCAAAACGCTGACCGCCAACTTGTTTTTGCTGTAAACGGTTGGCTGTACACGACCCACTAGTCCAAAGCGGTTTTGGAGATTTTTTTCAGTTTTTGAAAGAAGCCCTTCTTTTCCGACTGCTTTTCCAGTCTAGAAAAGTCCTGGTAAAGCCGCCAGCTCAGGGCCACGTAATTGTTTTCTACTTCCCACCACCCCTCGCATTCCCGGTTGTCGAGTTCGGGTACGTAACGAATGAGGATGGTGATTGATGGCTCAAACCGGGGATACATTGTCAGCGTGGTCTGCATAAGAGCAGGTTTGGGAAGAATAGAAGGTAGCTGGTTGGGTGAATAAGCCCCAGGGCCGCACCTGTTGACGGCCTGTTTCATGACCGTGTTTCGGTAGCTCATCTACAATTCGCCGACTTCCGTACCGCCGTTTGTGCGCTCGAAAGAACTGCTCCACCATTGCAATCTCTTCTGCCTGGGCTTGCGAAGTTAAGCAAGCCCACTGTGCCGGTCAGAATTTAAAATTCGGAACGGAATGCAATCGGGTAGGCCTTATTGGAGAGAGTAAGCCTTTACGGTGTTGTGGAAAAAGGTAGGCACAAACAGCACCTTGGTGGTTGGATTATAGCCAATATCGGCCGAATTGATTTTCTCCGGGGAGGTGTCTACTTTCAGTTCGGTGCTCCCATCCGCGTGGATGTACCAGATTTTTCCACCCCACTCCGTCACCACGTACTGCTTGTTGCCCAAGGCCACAATGCCATCAATGCCGCCCATTCCCTTGGCGACCGTAGCCAGTTTTTTGGTAGCCGGATTGAACGTAAGCAAGGAGCCGTCGCCGTTGCCAATCAACAACTGGTTGTTTTCGAATAAAAGCCCATTGGGGCCCTTGAGCGGAGCGCCTTCCAAGACCACGCTGGCTTTTCCATTGGTGACTCCCCAGACTTTGCTGTCATCCGAATCGGTGAGGTATACCACGCCCTTTTGGGTATCAACGGCAATATCATTGAGGAACTTTGCGCCTTTGATCGGGTATCGTTGGAGAATTTTGCCAGTTGCCAGCGCAATTTCCACTACCTGGGTCATTTCCGTCACGTACAGTTTGTCTCCCAAAATCCCCATTCCCTTGGTCGAATTGAGGTTGTCGGTGAATTTTAACTGGACTACCTTGCCATCCAGGCCTATTTTAGCGATGTAGCTGCCTTTGTTGTCTAAAGTCGGATTGCCATTGATACAAGCCACGTATAACACCTTTTTACCCGGCTCATACAAAACACACTCGGGTGTCCGCAGCGTGGTGTCGGTTTCCCACACGGGTTTCAAATCGAGTTTTTGCGCTTGAAGGAAAGAAGCTGCTCCTAACAGGATGCTAATCAGGACGATGAAAATTTTTCTCATGGGTTGGTCGGTTTTGAAAAATGAATTAAAATCGGCTACGAGGTTTCGCCGGCAATACCCGGCCAATGTACAGAATTTCGATCAATTATTCCCTGCTGTCGAATGCGCTACGGGGACACCTCAATGCTTGATGAATTCGTACCGGTAGCGCCGGCCGACCCCCGCGTGAGGAAACACCTTGGCCAGTGGCCAAGCCGAAATGGGCGTGGCCGGGCGGGCAAAGTGCAGCACCCGGCTCAGCGAAGCCGCTGCCGGCGTAGGATGAAAGGTGCCGGTCAGTAGAATACCCTGGGTGTGCATCGGCCGAAAGCCCGGATGCCGGCCGGAAATGGTTTCGAACACTTGCAAGAACTCCTCACTCAGGGCCAGTAATTTTTCGTCGGTGGTCAGCAGCGGGGCTTTTTTGGTAAACTCGGGGATAGCCGACTAGGCGCGTTCCAACGCCGGCCGGTCCCAGCGGGCCAAGTCAGCCGCCGCCGCGTAAGTGGATTGAAGGAAGTCCCGGACCAGCTGATCCGGGTTGGTGCCGCTGCGCACGGCCTCGTAGGGCAGGAGGAATTCTCCCATTTCTCGGTTGAAAAAGGCTTGTTCCGGCTGCACCCGGGCCTGGCCGAAATCGGGTAGACTGGGGTAGGCGTAGCTGTAAAAGGAGGCTTCGGTCCCGTTGCCGCCGGCCCACCAGCCCGCCGCGCTTTGCTCGGCGGAATAGGATTCGCGGGTCACCCAATCGGCCAGGTGGGGCATGCCGCCGGGGTGCGGCGGCGCGGGCCGCCCCGAAAAGCGCGTGACGGCCAAATCGAAACTGCCCCAAAAGAAATGCACCGGGCTCACCTTGCCCGTGAAGTGGCTGCGAAACTCGTTGAGCAGCGTGTCGGCCCGCACCAGCACCTGCCAGAACCGCCGCACCGCGTCCGTGTCGTAAGCGCCGGGTTGGTGGTTGTCGGGAAAGGGCGTCGCATCCGGCACTTCCACCGGCACCGGCCAGATTTTGACCTCCACGCCCGCCTGGTGCAGCAGCGACCGGTAGCGCTGGTAGAAATCGGCTACGGAGCGCGGCTGCAAGGCCATTTCGTGCGTCTTGCCGTTGCTGGTGTATAAACGCAGGCGGTGGCCCACCAAGTCAAACACGATTTCGCAGATCCCCGTCGCGTAGGGCATTGCGCCCGTAGAAAGGCCCCGCGCCGTCACGTAGAGCGGTACTTGCCACCAGTGATTGAGCATAGGACTGAGCGCCAGCCGGGTTTTGCCCACGATTTGCGTCCACATGTGCAGCGCTTGGCGGGTGTCGGTCCAGGAATCGGCCGGCAGGGCGGGCCAGGAGGTGCCGCTATCGGCGGGAGTAGTTGGCATGAGGGCGTTTTTTAGTGGCCATTTGGGGTGCGCCAAGCCGTTGGCGGTGGGCACATCGGCATCACTGCCAGCACGGCAACGGTAGGCTCGTGGTTAGACAGGACAGTGGCCCGTTTGCTGGCCGCAGTGGTATAAATCATGGCAGGTTCGGTCGGGTAGCTACCTTGCGAATAAGCAATAGTCAGTTAAACAACGTTCATTTCGCCTTCAACTTCGCGACGAGCACAAATTTTAGCGGGTCCGCAACCTTACGCGGGGCGTCAGCGCAGCAAAGGGGCCACCCGTTCCCCAATCAAGTCGGTGGCTTGCAGAATTTTCGCGTGCGGCAGGGTGGCCACGTCCATCTGGAAAGCCACCCGCGCAATGCCGCCCAGGGCCTCACCGTGCCGGATGATTTTCTCGGCCACTTCCTCGGGGCTCCCCACCAGCAACGCCCCCAGCCAGCCGGCCTGGGCGTCGAATTGCGCCCGCGTCACCGACGGGCCGCCGCGCTCCCGGGCGCGGGCGGAGAAGGTGCGGGCGTAGCCGGGGTAAAACTCCTCGACGGCTTCCCGCGTGGTGGGGGCCACGTAACCCAGTGAGTGCAGGCCCACCTTTAGTTGCTCGGGCGCGTGTCCGGCCCGGCGGCCGGCCTCGCGGTAAAGGTCCACCAGGGGCCGGAA
>JACMKY010000490.1 GCA_014379925.1 Cytophagales bacterium
AACCGGGACCTGGCGGGGAAAGCCGTGCTGGTGCACACCGGCTGGGACCGGCACTGGAGGACCGATGCTTACTTCACCGACCACCCGTACCTGACCCAAGACGCGGCCGAATTCCTGGTCGCCGCGCGGGCAAGGCTGGTGGGCATCGACTCGCACAACATCGACGACACCGTGGGCCGGAGCCGCCCGGTACACACGATCCTGCTCCGCCACGACATTCCCATTGTCGAGCACCTGTGCAACCTGGCCGCCCTGCCCGACGACGGCTTCCGGTTCCACGCCGTGCCCCCCAAGGTGAAGGGCTTCGGCACCTTCCCCGTGCGGGCCTACGCGACGGTGTAGAATTGCCCGCTGACTATTTCCCTTATCACCGGCGAGTTTTGCCAGCCTCCCGCGCAAAAAGTAACCGCGTTGGCTGATTCAGGCATTGATCTTCAAACCGATTGAGGCGGGGAGTGGCGAACACCTTTACGCTTCGTGATCGAAAGCCAAGGGTAAAATTGGTATTGCCTGAAATAATTTTTCCGATGGCTTCCGCATCCGTGGGTGGACCGAAACCGGCACATTACGCCTTAATGCAGAATCTTGAACACCAGCTCCTTCAAAATCTGCCCGTCGGTAGCGCTGCCGCAGTCGATGCCTTTTGATTTCAGGTCGGCTTCTTTGAGGTAATGGATGATGTGAATGACCTTTTCGAGCGAATACGCTTTCAGCGACTGCACGTAGTCTCTGACGAAAAACGGGGGCACTTTCAGCACGCTCGCCAGGTTCTTGTCCGACTTGTCGGGGATCTGGTAGGCCACCAGCACCTTGCAGAAAAAGGCGAACAGCAGCGCGATGATCGGGATGACGGGGTTGTCTTTGGGGTTGGCTTCGAAGTAGCGGATGATCTGGTTGGCCTTCACCACGTCGCGCCCGATGAGGGCTTTCTGCAGCTCGAACACGTTGTATTCCTTGCTGATGCCCACGTACTGCTGTACCGTGTCGCCGGTAATTTCCGCCCCTTCGGGCAGGTTGAGCAGCAGCTTGTCGATTTCCCCGGCCAGGCGGTTCAGGTCGTTGCCCACGAACTCGGCCAGCATCACGGTGGCTTTGTTGCTCACCTTAAACCCCCGGCCCCGGCAGTAGGTGGCCACCCACTCGGGCACCTGGTTGTCGTAGATTTTCTTCGACTCCACCAGCACGCCGTGCTGGTCGAGCGCTTTGGCGAGCGGTCGCCGCCCGTCCAGGCACCGGTACTTGTGGCACAGCACCAAAATGGTGGAGGACAACGGATGGGTAACGTAGTTTTCCAGCAGTTTCTGCGCTTCCTCCCGGGCCAGATCCGGGATTTCCTGCGCTTCCTTGACGATCACCACCTGCCGGTTGGCCATCATCGGGAAGCGGCGGGCGTGGTTCATCAGCGTACCCATCGGCATGTCCTTGCCGTAACAAATGACCTGGTTGAAACCCTTGTCGGCTTCGGAAAGGGCGTTTTTCTCGATGTAGCCCGCCAGGAGGTCGATGTAGAACGGCTCTTCGCCCTGAAGAAAATACACGGGCGCGTAACGGCCCTGCTGCAATTCCTGAAGTACGTTTTCGGCAGTCCGGGGCATACAATATTTTAAACGTAGGACGAGCCGCTTGCTCGTCTGGCGGAGGGGTCGGGACGAGCAAGCGGCCCATCCTGCCATCTCCGTCGCAAGGTACGATTTTTGTCCGACGGGGGCGTTTCGTTTCTTTCCGTTCACCATTGGTGTAAAGAATGCGTTGGACAAGCAGGGGCTTCTTCTATATTTGCCGCCGGTTGTTCACCCCGCATCCGCCATGCCTTCACCGGAAATACCCGAGAATGAGCGCGTTCTTCGGCTGTTGCAGCAGACCGACGAGGCCAAGTTCATCGAGGCCCTCTTCAAGGCGCACTACGCCGCCCTGTGCCGCACTGCTTTCCGGGTGGTGGGCGACCGCGATGCCGCCGAAGACCTCGTGCAGGACGTATTCGTGAAAATCTGGAACGGGCGCCAAACGCTGCACATCACCACCTCGCTGAAGGCTTACCTGCACCGTTCGGCGGTCAATGCCTCGCTCAACTACCTGGAAAAGCACAAACGGCAGGTGAACCTGGAACCGGAAGCGCTGAGCAACCTCGCCCCGGCGGTCGACTCACTCGAAGAAGCGCTTTCGCTGAAGGAAGTGGAAGCCCGGGTGGAGGAAGCGATCCAGGCGTTGCCACCCGCCTGCCGAACCATCTTCGTGCTGAGCCGCTACGAGGCGATGAGCTACCAGGAAATCGCCGACGCGCTCGAGCTTTCCGTCAAGACCGTGGAGAACCAGATGGGCAAGGCCCTCAAAACCATGCGTCACTACCTGAAGGCCTACGTGCGGCACCTCTTCAGCGCGTTGCTGTAGCGGGTCAAGAACGGCAACCGCGGCGGGTTTCCACCGTAAACCATGGAACTGTTTTTGCGTATCAATACGGATTGGGCGCAACTAACCGCGCCTGGAAACAGAATGTCCTTACTTCTTCCTCACAAAAAGTTGAAAAAACGCCGTCTTCAAGCAACCCGTTCGACAAAAAAATTACCTACCGTTCTTCTTTGGGCCATACCTTTCCTTCTTTTCAGTTCCTGCGCCAAGAATCCCGTCACCGGGCAAAGGGATTTCATGCTGATGTCCAAGGAGCAGGAAATCGCCATGGGCAAGCAGGCTGATCCCGACATTGTGAGTCAGTTCGGCTTGTACGAGGACAAAGCCCTGCAACAGTTCATCGTGGCCAAAGGACAACAGATGGCCACCATTTCTCACCGGAGCGACTTGCCGTACGAATTCAAAATCGTGGATTCTCCGGTGGTCAATGCCTTTGCCGTTCCCGGCGGTTACGTGTACTTCACGCGCGGCATTATGGCTCACTTCAACAACGAAGCGGAGTTTGCGGGCGTGTTGGGGCACGAGATCGGCCACATCACGGCCCGGCATTCGGCCAAACAATACAGCAAGTCGGTGATTGCCCAGTTGGGCCTGGTGGTGGGGATGGTCGTTTCCCCGGAGTTCCAGCAGTTTGCCGACGTTGCGCAATCGGGGTTGGGCCTGCTGTTTCTGAAGTTCGGCCGGGATGCCGAGAGCCAATCGGACGCCCTCGGGGTGGAGTACTCCACCAAGATCGGGTACGACGCCCAGGAGATGGCCGGATTCTTTCGTACCCTGGACCGGATGCGCAAGCAGAGCGAGGCCGAAAGCGTGCCTACCTTCCTCTCCACGCACCCCGATCCGGCCAACCGGTTCGAGCACGTGCAGCAATTGGCGGCCGAATGGAAACAGAAAACCCTGGGGACCGATTTGAAGGTCAACCGCGATTCTTACCTGAAAATGATCGACGGCCTCGTGTACGGGGAGGACCCCAAGCAGGGATTCGTGGAAAACAACGCCTTTTACCACCCGGAGTTGAAGTTCCAGCACGCCGTACCCAGTGGATGGGTGGTGCAGAATTCGCCGCAGCAATTGCAGATGGCCCCCAAAAACGGGAAAGCCCTGCTGCTGCTGACCCTGGCGGCCGAGAAGTCCCTGGCGGCGGCGGCGCAACAACTGGTCGAGAAGAATCAACTCACCCCGGTGGAGTCCAAGAATACCACGGTGAACGGTTTGCCCGCCATCGCCCTGGTGGCCGATCCGCGCCAACCGGAGCAAGACCAGCAACAACCGCAACAACAACC
>JACMKY010000491.1 GCA_014379925.1 Cytophagales bacterium
CGCGATTCGTGAGTCGGGCGACGAGCTCGTACCAAAACGTGTCGTTGTCGTAGTCCCTCATGATTTTTTGCCGCCGCCTCGTTGATGAGAATGGCCCCGTCGCCTTCCTGCCCGGCGTCCGAAGGAAACGCGCGGGAGAAATTACGGCCTTCTTTCATTTGAATGGCCAGGGTTGGCAAGTATTCGTAGTCCGCGTTGAGGAAAGAGAGCAGGTTGTCTTTCCGGTTGGTTCCCTCGGCGATGAACAGCTCCGGTTGAATGAACGTGGCGGGCAGGCCGGTGGAAAAACTGGCGTTCTTCACTTGGGGCAAACTGCGGAGTCTTTGCCGGAACGCCTGGGCGTGGCTGCCCAAGCGGTCCACGTTGGTGATCACGATGACGTTTTCCTTGTCAAAACCTAAATTTTTGTTTTGCAAGTAATCCAGTTGCCGGAACACCAGCAGGGTGCAGATGATGAGGCCGATGGAAACCGTAAATTGAAAGACGACCAGCGAACTCCGGATGGCGCGGCTTTTCATTCCCATTTTCAGCTTGCCCTTCAGTACTTCTACCGGCTGGAAGGCACTCAGGAAAAAGGCCGGGTAACTTCCCGCCACGATGCCCACCAGAAAAATCAACGTCACCATCACCAGCCCGAGCCAGTCCTGTTCGAGCAGGTTGCCGCCCAATCCCTCGAAGAGCGCGTCCTGGAAGAGCAGCAGGAAAAGCTCACTGATACCGAAAGCAAACAGCATGGCGATCAGGCTGGTCAGGATGGATTCGGTTAGAAACTGGGCCACGAGCTGGTGCTTGGGCGAACCCAGTACCTTTCTCACGCCTACTTCCTTGCTCCGGCCGGACGAGCGGGCGGTGGACAGGTTCATGAAGTTGATGCAGGCCAGCAGCAGAATCAGCAGGGCCACCGAGGAAAAAATGTACACGTACTTGATGTCGCCGTGGACCCCCAGCCCGCTGGTGATGCCGGCCGAACGGAGGTGAACGTCGCGCAGGGGTTGGAGAAACAATTGGATGCCGTTGCCCTTTTTCTCGAATTCATCGAAGGAGGTACCGAAGACCTTGCCAATCGTGTTTTCGGCGTGGCGCTTCACCATTCCGGGAAATTTGGCTTCCAGGTTCCGGGCCGAAGCGCCTTCCTTTAATTGCACGTAGGTGGTCAGCGCACTCCAGACCCAACTCCAGTCGAACCTTTCAACTTGCGCTTCCGAGGCAATGGAAGTGAGCATATTGAAGGTGAAATGCGCATTGTGAGGCGGGTTTTCGGCTACCCCAACCACTTGGTAGGGCTGGCGATCGTTGCCGACCAGGAGGACTTTGCCGAGCGCCGGTTCGTTTCCGAAGTATTTCCGGGCTATCTTCTCCGTGACAATCAAGGCGTTGGGTTCCCGGAAAACGGTGGCCGCATTACCCGCTTTCAATTTAAAGCTGAAGAGGCGGAAGAAATTGGTGTCCACGGCCAGCACGTCCTTTTCCAGGAAGGATTTATCCTGGTAGCGGATCAGGTTGCTGCCCCGGGGGTAGACGCGCGTGGCCAGCTCGATCTCGGGAAACTCGTCCGTCAGGGTGCGCGCCACCGGGGGCGGGGTGGCCCCGATCGTGTACGGGTCCCCGTCGACGTCCAGTTTCGCCTTGTAATTGACCCGGTAGAGGCGGTCGGCCCGCTGGTGGAACCGATCGTAGCTCAACTGGTTCATCACGTACAGCGTGATGAGCAGCCAACTGGCCAGGCCGATCGAAAGACCCATCACGTTGATGAGCGCGTAGAACTTCTGCTTGAGCAGGTTCCGGATGGCCATTTTGAGGTAGTGCGCAAACATGGGTGCAAGGGTTTAAGCCGTCCGCCTTTCGCCGGAAGAATTTTTGGTAAATCGTAAAAAAACTAATCAAACGCGGGAAACGTAGGGTCGGCGATCCTGGCCAGTTGGTGCGCCAGAACAAAGGGATGAGGACCGAAATTGGCATCCCGGTTGGTCAAAACAACCACGCTCAGACCCGTTTTCAAGTCCCGAACGTAAGCCGTTCCGGTATAGCCTGAGTGTTGCGTTATCCGTCGCCCACCGATGTCGTGAATTTCCCAGCCCAGGCCGTAGGCGGGTTGATCGGCGCCGGTCTTGTCAAAAACCCGGTAGGGTTTGGTTAGTTCGCTCAGTACCGACGGGGTAATGACCTGGCCCTTGGTTAAAGCTTGCTCGTAAAGAACCATATCGTCGATCGTTGACATAACGCCAAAATGCGGGGTCAATTCAAATTCCCAGGAACGGCGGTTGTGCCGATAAGCACCGTCCTTAACCAGGTAGCCGGCCGCGCGATTCGGAATAATGTCATCCTGATCCAGGAAACGAGTATTGCTCATCCCCATTGGTTTAAAGAATTTCTCCGCCATCAGTGAATCATAGGGGCGACCGGTTGCCTTTTCAACCACCACCCCGGCCAGAAAGTAGCCTTCATCGCTGTATTCCCAATCGGTGCCGGGCGTGGAATGCATGGGGGTTTCCTTGGCCGCTTTC
>JACMKY010000492.1 GCA_014379925.1 Cytophagales bacterium
CATCAACAAGTACGAAACCAACGAACTGGAGTGGAACTTCTACGCTTCGTTCCTGGACGAATTCGTGCAGCGGCGAATCGTGGCCGAAGAAAACGTGGACGCTTTCAAGGAAGCCTACCGGGACCCCGACGAATATTGCTGCCTGTTCGTGCTGGATGGCGCTTTCGCCAGTTTCGTGTTCATTCCTTTCCCGGAAGACTGAGCGGAAAAGTTGATAAGTGAAAGCTGCCCGCAACCAAATGGCATTCTGAATGCGAGACTACGCATTTTGCTTTGTTCTGTTCAAATAAGTACCGTTTCCTCTGCTCGTAAACTCAAAAATATTTCGGTTGAGAAAAGTTGTTTATGTGAAACTTGTTGCTTTACTTTGAAGTGCAAAGTACTTTTAATTATCAATAATTCTTCTTCATTTTCCAAACTCTCTGACGAATGGAAACGAATTGGTTCAAGAAAGCCGGTCGGTTATACCGGCCCGCCTGGCTCTCCGGCTGGCTGGTTACGCTGCTGACGCTGGTTCTCTGCGTTTGGGTGTTCATCGCCATTGGCCGCAAATCCCAATCGGTGAGTGATACACTCATCTGCATCTTTTGTTTACGCCGGCTTGTTTCTCTTCTGGGCGGCTTGGGTTGCCTCCCACACCAGCGAGAAGCAATGAATTTTGTTCGTGGTACATTTTTCGTGAAATCATCTCTTACCTTGGGATCAATTGTCCGGCCAGTGCAGTTGTCGTCGTGATCGGGGCCTTCACCGCCGCCACGCGGTCGGTGGGTGCTTTCGCAGGGAATTTTGTGGTACTTCAGGTAAACAATAACTAACGGCATTGACGCCTTCTCCCTTTGGAAAAATCTTCGCTCTTCGAAAAACTGAACGCCTGGGCCAGGCGGTCCGTGTCGCTCAAACTGCTCTCCATCGGTTTTCTGATCCTGCTGCTGATGATTCCTTCGGCCATGCTTACTTCCCTGATCGGGGAGCGGGAATCGGTACGGGACGCGGCGCTGGACGAGGTCAGCTCCAAGTGGGGCGGCAGCCAGACCCTGGGTGGCCCCGTCCTTTCCGTTCCCTACCGGGCCTACCTGAAAGACGAGCGCGGCAAGGTGGAAACCGTCGTCCGGTACGCCCATTTTCTGCCCGACCGGATCGACGTGGTGGGCAGCATGGAACCGGAAAAACGGTACCGGGGCATTTACGTGGTGGTCTTGTACAACACCCAACTCCGGTTCCGGGGAACTTTTTCTCCTCCCCGTTTCGACCTGCTGAACATTTCCAGAAACGATCTGATCCCCGAAGACGCCTTCATTTCGCTGGGAATCACCGACATGAAAGGCATCAAGGAGGACATTTCCTTCCGGCTTGATGAGCGCAACTACGTATTTAGCCCCGGCATACCAACCAGCGACCTCTTCGGGTCCGGCATCAGTTTTCCCGTCCGCCTGAGCGGACAAAAAAGCTACCCCTTCGACTTCCGCCTCAACCTCAACGGAAGCCGCCACCTGCGTTTCCTGCCGTTCGGCAAGGAAACCACCGTTGCCCTGGCCTCCCCCTGGGACAACCCCAGTTTCGAGGGCGCGTTTCTCCCCGACGAACGACTGATTACCCCCGAGGGCTTCAAGGCGCGCTGGAAGGTGTTGCAACTGAACCGCAATTACCCCCAGCAGGGAACCGGGCCGTTCGTGGGCGGTCCGTATCCGGCGGCAAATCCGGGCAACGAAATGACAACGGTGGATTCGGGAAGTCCGGCGAATCCGGACTCGGCTTTTGGCGTGCGGCTGTTGCTGCCCGTGGACGAATACCAGAAAACGATGCGTTCGGCGAAGTACAACGTCATGTTCGTCTTCCTGACCTTTCTGGCCTTTTTCTTCGTGGAGGTACTCAACCGAAAACGGATTCACCCGATCCAGTACCTGTTGGTGGGCTTCGCCATTTGTCTGTTTTACATCCTGCTGTTGTCGATTTCCGAACACGTCTCGTTCGGTTTCGCCTACCTGATCGGTTGCGTCTGCATCCTGACCCTGGTCACCTTCTACGCCTGGAACATTTTCCGGAGCCGGTTTCTGACGACCTTGATCAGCGGCGTCCTGGTGGTTTTGTACGGGTTTTTCTATTCCCTGCTCCAATTGCAGGACTACGCCCTCCTGATGGGCAGTCTGGGGCTGTTGATTATCCTGGCCGCCGTCATGTACCTGACGCGCAACATCGACTGGTACTCCCTGCAAACCGGGGAACGCACTTCGCTCGACGCGAAATAAGGCCAAGCAGTCCGGGTTCCGCGACCCTCACTTTTTGCTCACCTCCTGCTCGCCGGTCACTTCGAACTCGGTGCGGCGGTTGATGGCGCGTCCTTCCTTTTCGTCGTCGTTGGTGGCCAGCGGTTTGTCCTCGCCGTAGCCTTTGGCCGTCATCCGGCCCGCGTTGATGCCTTTTTGGGTGAGGTAGTTCACCACGGCTTCCGCCCGGCGCTGGGAAAGCCGCTGGTTTTGCTGGTTGTTGCCCACCTGGTCGGTGTGGCCGGAGATTTCCACCTGATACCCCGGGTTTTGCTTCATCACCTTTTCCAGTTTGCGCAGTTCCGCGTAGGAATCGGGCTGGAAGGTGGCCTGGCCGGTGTGGAAGTAGATGTTGCGCAGCACCGTCCGGAAGCCCACCTCCAGCTTGTCCAGGCGGATGTCGCGGCGGAGCGACTGGGGCTCGGTGGTGGCCAACGGAACGACGACGGGATCGTTGCGGAACATGTACCCTTCCTTCTCCACCGAAACCACGAAGGTCCGGGCCTTGGTGGGTGGGAAAACGCACTGGTAAACGCCCTGGTCCACCCGCGTCACCGTCACGGCGTCACCGCCGGTTTTGCTGACGACTGCCACGCGCGCGTCGGTGGTGCCGCGGTCGTCGGTCAGGTGGAGGGTGAGCGTGATGGGCTGCCGGGGGAGTTTGGGTGCGGCTTCGGCGGGCTTGCCGGGCGTCGGCAAAACCGGGGGCTGGGGAGCGTTGGTTGCCACTTTGGCCACCGGTGGCGCGGCCGGACTCCGGTTCCGGAGGGTGGGATAGTCCTTGGCCGCTTCGGGAATGGCCACCCGGTAGATGTCCTTGTCGCCCAGGCCGCCGTCCTTCACCGAGGCGTAGTAACCGAACTTGCTGGCCCCGGACTTGGTGAAGTAGATGTCGTCGTCGGGGGTGTTGACGGGGTAGCCGATGTTGACGGGTTCCTTCCACTGCTGGGCGGTGCTGTCGTATTCGGTCATGAAAATGTCGTAGCCGCCCGTGCCCTGGTGTCCCCGCGAACTGAAGTAGAGGGTTTTGCCGTCGTAGTCGATGAAGGCGCCTTCCTCGTCGTATTTGGTGTTGATGGGCGCCCCCAGGTTCTGGGCGATGCCCCAGCGGCCCCGGTTGTCGAGTTTGCTCACGTAGAGGTCGATGCCGCCCTTGCCGCCGGGGCGGTCGCTGGAGAAGAAGAGCGCCTTGCCGTCGATGGAAACCGACGCGGAGCTTTCGTTGGCGGCGGAATTGATGTTTCCGTTCATCATGACGGGCGAGGACCAGGTGCCGTTTTTCTGCTTCTCGCACACGAAGATGTCGCCCGTGCCGGTGTCGTCGCGGTAGAGGAACAGGTGGGTGCCGTCGGCGGAGAGGTTGACGCTGGCGTCGTGGTTTTCGGTGTTGATGTTGGTACCGATGTTCTGGGCGGGTTGCCATTTGCCGTCCTTGAACTCCGACACGTAGATGTCCTCGAAAAACTCCAGGTCCTTGTCCACGTTGCCGATGCCCGTGCCCCCCGGCCGGCGGGAAGTGAAGATGAGCAGGGTTTCGTCGCGGTTGACGGTGGGGGCGTAGTCGGCTTCGGGAGAGTTGACCGACTCGCTCAGGTTGACAATGTCGTAGGCCAGCGGATCGCTAGCCAGTTTCTTGCCGTTTTCGCACTGGAAGATCTTCTCCTCGATTTTGGCGATGGTCTTGGAATCGGGTTTGCCCCCCTTCTTGGCCGCCCCCTCCGAAAGTTTGGTCTTGTACTGGTTGTAGTAGTCCACGGCCTGGTCGAACTCCCGTCCGTACTGCAGCGACTGCCCGATCAGGAAGAGCACGTCGCCGCTCACGTTCGGGTCGAGTGCGTAGGCCTTGATGAAGTACTGGCCCGCGCGGCCCTTCTCAACGGTTTCAATCATGCTCTTGCCGACCATGAAGTTGGCCCGGACGTTGTCCGGATTGATCTTCAGGGCTTCCTGGTACTGCTCCAGCGCCAGCAGTTTGGCCCCGGCTTCGTAAGTGATGTCGCCTTGTTCCACCAGATCCTTGTCCACCTGGGCCTGCGCCACCCGGCTTGCCAGCAGCAGCGGGGTGAAAATAACCCAAATGGCCCATGCGTAATACTTCGTTCTCATCTTGTCAACTGGTTAAATGCAAGTTGTGGGGGGTTGGCGGTTAAGCACCCGAGCAAGTGACTACTCCCGGAGGAATTTCACCGCGAATCGTTTTTGGTCTTTTTCCCGGATGTAATAGCCTTCCAATGGTTTGCCTTTCCAGGCTTTGGTAAAGTAAAAATCGCCCATGGACCGATCCCCCAGGCCTTCGTTGAAAACGTATTCAAACCCGGCCTGTTCCGTGAGTGAGGCCATCGTGCCAACTTTGTCTCCTTTTGAATAAACGATGTTGAATATTCCCCGTTCCTGGTCTTCCTCCGAGAGGGCTTTTACTTTAAAAGTGGTTTTTCCAATCGAATACACCCCGCTAAAAGATTGCGCCCGGATGGTAAGGCTCATCAGCAATAAGAGTAGTAAAATTGGTGCTATTTTTTTCATGTTGTTTAGAGAATGGTTCGTTAATTAGTTTGGTTAATAATAGTTAACTACCAAAATTTTAATCAAGGGTATGGATTGCAACCGCGGCGGCCAACCGCTCCGCCGTTCGTTACGGTCAGGATTGCAAATCCTGACCAACATTTTAATTAGAATTTAC
>JACMKY010000493.1 GCA_014379925.1 Cytophagales bacterium
CGACGGCCTGGTTGACCGCTTCCCGGTTGCGCACGTCGAAGCACAGGACGTGGATGTCGGTTCGGGATTGCAGTTGCGCGGCCAACTCCCGCAGGCGGTCTTCGCGCCGCCCGCAGACAAGAAGGCGAAAGCCGAGGCCGGCCAGGGTTTCGGCCGTGGCCCGGCCAATACCCGAGGTGGCCCCGGTAATGAGCGCAGTTTGGTTCATCGGTAGTGAGTTTATCGGGCAAGGAGTAAGGAAATATCGAGCTGAAGAATGTCCAATGTTCAATGTCGAAGGATGAAATCGTTTCTTTCTTCGTAATTCGACATTTCTTCGGTCCGCCGACGCGGTTCATCAGTTCGACACTCCAGTTGTTTAACCGGCAACTGCCTACTCAAAGTGCAGGTAGAGCGAAACGGTGTGGGTGGTCAGGCGGTTGAGGCCCCGGCTGTACACGTTTCGGTCGGGAACCAGCAGGTCGGCGATGCCGTGCGAAAAACGGATTTCGGGCGAAAACTTCACGAATTCATAAAACAGGTCGAAGCCCGCCCCGTATTCAATGGCCAGGTCTTTGTTGAGGACATTGAGCCGTTCGCTGCCACCCTGTTTTTTCTTGGTATTGGCCTCCACACTTCCCTTGATGCCCGCCACCATGTACATCCGCACGTTGTCGCGCCGTTCCGATTGGTATTTCAGCAGCAGCGGCAGTTCGATGTTGGTGGATTCGCGGCTTTGGGTGGCGCTGCGGCCGCTCTGGAACGCGTAATCAATGTCGCGGGTGTAGAACGAGACGGTGGGCAGCACCCGCACCGAAAAGTAGCGGGCAAACCGGTAGTTGACGATGAAGCCCAGCCCGAACCCGTTGGTATTTTTCGGGGTGATGGCCACCACAGAATCTTTGTAATTCACGAACTGGTCGCTGTGGCGGAGGTTGTAGTGGGTACCGTGGAGAGCCAGGAAGAAGCCGTAGTGCATGATCCGGTTCTCGTATTCGGCCTGGTTGATGCCGTAGAAGTTTTGTTTCGAGGAAGGAATCTTCTGGCCCAATACCGGATCGGCGGCCAGCCAGAGGGGAAAAATGGCGATCAGGATACGGACGGCTTGACGGGGTGCCGCCCAGGGGGGGGCATTTTCAATACTGGTTTTTTTCCCAGGTAGATGGAGCAAATGCCAAAAGTAAGGGGTATGCATCGGGTTGATTGGAAACCAGCTTGCTTAAAAATCCGGAGAAAGTCCTCGCCGTCCGGAAAGGCCTGCACCGATTCGGGCAGGTAGGTATAGGCCGCCCGGTCCTTGGACACTGCCCGCCCCACCAGGGGCAGCACGGCGCGGGAATAGAAACGGTACAATTGCTTGAACGGAAACGCCCGGGGCTTCGAAAACTCCACCACCACGCAGGTGCCGTCCGGCTTGGTTACCCGGTGCATATCGCGCAGCCCCTTCGCCAAGTCCTCGAAATTCCGCACCCCGAATGAAACGATGACCGCGTCGAAATAATTGTCATCGAACGGCAACCGCTCCGAGTCGCCGGTCCGCAGTTCGATCACCGACTCCAAACCCATCCGCTTGATCTTCTCCCGGCCTACCTTCAACATCCCCTCCGAAATGTCGACTCCGATCACCCGGCGGGGTTGGAGGGCCAGGGCCTCGATGGCGAAATCGCCCGTTCCGGTGGCAATGTCGAGGATCAGTTGGGGGGCGGCGGAACGCAGGAGCCGGATCGCCCGCTTGCGCCAATAGATGTCGATGCCCAGGCTCAGGAGGTGGTTGAGGAAATCGTACTTGGGCGAAATGTTGTCGAACATCCGCGCCACCTGCTCTTTCTTGCCGGCTTGCTGCTCTTTGTACGGAATGACTGTCTTGGCCATGGGCGATTCTTGCGGGTGCAAAACTGCACTTTTTTCAGAAGAAACCCGGCAGTACGGCCAATTGTTGCGGGAGGTTGGTGATGGAATGAGCAAATTACCTGGCCGATTTTACGGGATCACCCGGCTAAGCTGCGGAAGCACCGCTTTTAGACCAACCCGGCATCGCTGGGCGTTGAATCGGAAATGTTCAATTGAATATTTTAATTTCAAGGTCCCCGCAATCCGTTGGGGTGGTCCGGCAATCCGGCGCCCACGCGTGCCTTCGCTTGCGAACCGCCCGGCAGCGGCCCAGTCCGAAGGAACGCGGTCCCGTAATCGGCGGACTGGCGACGAGAGCCGCCTTGGGCGGCTGGCCGCTGCGTTCCTAAAGGGCCCAGTTGCTACTGTATCGCTTTTGCTTGCGACTGGTGACTCTTGACTTACGACTGCTTAAAGCGCAGGCTTTTGGTTGCCCCTTGCGGTTCTCCCGCGTTTTTTCCCGCAAAACTTGGCCATTCCCCGATTCCTGCCTTACTTACTGGAAAAGATTCATCCCAACCCATTCACTATGGAAGCCACCACTACCGTTGCCGCCCCGGTTGGCGCCCTGCCGGGGGAGAAAACCAAGCCAACCCGCCTTGCCTCGCTCGACGCCCTGCGCGGGTTCGATATGTTCTGGATCATGGGCGGCGAAGGCATCGCCCACGCCCTGGCCAAAACCACCCGCTGGCCGGTGTTCAACTGGCTGTCCAAGGAACTGGAACACACGCCCTGGCACGGCTTCACTTTTTACGACATGATCTTCCCGCTGTTTTTGTTCATTGCCGGGGTATCCATGCCGTTTTCGCTGGGGGCGAGGTTGGCCAAAGCGGACGGCGGGGCCAGCAAGCGCGCCCTGTACGCTTCCATGATCCGGCGCACGCTGCTGCTCATTTTCCTGGGAATGGTCGTCAACGGCTTGTTCGAATGGAATGGCTACGAGAACACCCGCTTTGCCAGCGTACTGGGCCGCATTGGACTGGCCTGGTTTTTCGCGGGACTGATTTACCTCAATACGCACCTGCGCGGGCAAATCCTCTGGTTCGTCGGCTTGCTGGTGGGGTATTGGGCCGCGATGACGCTGGTGCCGGTGCCGGGCTTCGGGGCGGGCGTGCTCACCACCGAAGGCAGTCTGGCCGCCTACTTGGACCGCCTGCTGCTTCCCGGCAAACTCTACCTCGGCGTGCACGACCCCGAAGGCCTGTTTTCGGCCATTCCCGCCGTTGGAACGGCGTTGCTGGGGGTGTTCACGGGGCGATTTCTGCGCCACGACTCCCCGCGGTGGCCGATGGTGCGCAAGGGAATCGCCCTGGCGGTGGCCGGGACCGTGCTGTTGGGTCTGGGCAGCGCGTGGAACCTGGTTTTTCCCATCAACAAAAACCTGTGGACGAGTTCGTTCGTGGTATACGTAGGTGGCTGGAGTCTGATCTTCCTGGCGGTTTTCTACCTGATCATCGACGTGGCAGGCTACCGCCGGTGGGCCTTTCTGTTTACCCTCATCGGGCTTAACTCCATCACCATCTACCTGGCTTCGCACGGGATGATCAACTTCCTGTCGACGGCCAACTTCTTTTTCGGCGGGTTGATCAGGCAAGCCCCCGAACCCTGGCAAGCCGTGTGGACGGCCACGGCCATCGTGGTGGTGCAACTGGCCCTGCTGTACTTCCTCTACCGGAACAAGCTGTTTTTGCGGGTATGAGCCGGAGTCAGCGGTTGAGCCGTACGGGTTGGGAGGGTGCGTTGAGTTGGCAAGAAGGATGGAGTGGTGGCGAGTTTACGGTGACTGTAAATAGCTGCGACCAAACGGCGGCTGGTGTCTGCAACAACACCAGCCGCCGTTTGGTCGCGGCCGATTTTTGGGTTTCGTGACGGAAGAGAATAAAAGCGTCTAATTCTGGGAACCCGATCCCGGTGGTTGAAAATTTGGGTGACCCAGTTGCCAAAGCAGGAACGAACAGGCGTCGGCGTAGGTCGCTAACCGCTGCTGCTTCGTGACACCGGGGCCGTGGCCGGTCTGGTAATCGACCCGCAACATCACCGGCTTATTGCTCGAGGTGGCCGCCTGCAACCGGGCCGCCATCTTCGCCATCAGCCAGGGATCAACGCGCGGGTCGTTGATGCCCGTACCGAGCAGCACGGCCGGGTAGTTGGTGCGGTCTTTCACGTGGTGATAGGCGCTCATTTGGTGCAGAATCCGGAAACCTGCTTCCGTTTTCACGCTGCCGAATTCGGGGATGTTTGGTACGCCATTGGCCGTGGTTTCGAAGCGCAGCATGTCGGTCAGACCAACGGCAATGCCGACGGCGCGGAACAGGTCGGGGCGCTCGGTGATGGCCCGGCCAATGAGAATGCCGCCCGCGCTGATGCCCAACCCGCCCAGGTGCGCCGGGGTGGTGTATTTTTCCCCAATCAGGTACTCGGCGCAGGCAATGAAATCCTGCCAGGTATTCGGCTTGGTCGCTTGGTAGCCCGCCCGGTGCCACTCCTCCCCGTATTCACCCCCACCCCGCACGTGCGCTACGGCGTAGATGCCGCCCTGCTCCAGCCAGGCCGACAGCAGCGGCCCGTTGCCCGGCAACTGCGGAATGCCGTAGGCCCCGTAGCCATTGAGCCAGGTCGGGTGGGTGCCGTCTAATTTTATCCCTTTTTTGTGGATGATGGAGAGCGGAATGAGCGTACCGTCCGTGGCTTTGGCTTTCACTTCGCGAACCACCACGTTTTTCAATTCATCGGCTGGTCCCTCGGGTTGCAGACCAAGCGCCTCGGCTTGACGCGTAGTGGGATTCCAGGCAAACGGCCGGGGGGTTTTTACCCACGAGGTCAGCGAAAACAACAGGCCCGGCACCCGCGCATCGGCCTGCACCTCGGCCAGCGTTCCGTCGAAAGGCAACGCAACGTACGACTCATCTTCACTTTTTTTGAACGGAATGCGCCGTAACTGACCCAATCCACCGTCCAACTGTTGAACGTACAAGGCATCCTCGGCCACGTGCAGGGCCCCTTCTCCCACGATGTAACTGCCACTCAGCACGGCCTCGCCGGGGGGCACCACGACCGTAGCGGTCGCCAAATCCGGGTTTTTCAGGCTGGTACGAATGACCTGGTAGCGGGGGGCGTTTTTGTGCGTAATCAGGTACAGATCATCGCCGTGAACGGCCGCATCCGTCACCTCGTCGGCCATATCGCAAACCTTACGCCAGGGGATGACCGGCCGGCCAATGGTTGCCAGGGGAGCTACGTAACCCGCTTTTCCGCCCCCAACGCCCGTTTCGACGGAGGCCAGCACGTAGTCCGAGTTCGCAAACGTGTGCAGCCGGGGCAGCAGCGTCGGGCCTACCTCGATGGCCGGATCAACGCCGTATCCGAAAACAACCTGGTCCTCGTCGGCCGACGTACCGACGACGTGCCGGTACACGCGCTTTTTCTGCTGCAATTCGGTTTTGGGCGCGTCGGTCGGCAGTTGCGGCAGCCGGGTGTAGAAAAATGACCGGTTATCGGGCAGCCAGGCTACCCCGCCGTACCGCGCCCGGTCGATGGTTTCGCCCGTTTCGCGGCCCGTCGCTACGTCGTAGATGCGGATATAGGTGTTTTCCGAACCACCCGCCGCCAGCCCGACGGCGATCAGTTTGCCATCCCAGGAGGGTTGAAAATAACTGATCGACACCGGTTGTCCGTGGGTTGGTTGCACAGTATCCGGATTAACCAGCCGCGTTTCCGGCCCCGTCAGCCCCGGCCGGAAGTACAGCCGGGCCAGGTTTTCGTTCGCGTTCGTTTTAAGGTACACGTACTGCTCACCGGGCAACCGCAGGACGCTGCTCACGCGGGCCGGCGACGCGTTGCTCCATTCCGTGAGTCGCTCCAGCAAGATCCGCCGACCCGGAATCTGGTTCAGTACTGACTGGGTGTGGGCGGCCTGACCTTTCATCCAGTGAAGCAGTTCCGGATTTTTCATATCCTCCATCCAGCGGTACGGATCGGTGATTTTGGTCCCGAAGTAATCGTCCACCACCGGGCGGATGGGAGCTACGGGGGGCAGGACCGGGTTTGGTTGAGCGCGGCCTGCGTGAGTGAACAGTACCATGGCCACCAACGCAGTGGCCGTGGTAGGAAGAATATTGATGGGCATCGGTTGGGGTTTTTAGGCCGGGCAATTGGGCGCCGGCCAACGCTGAAGGCTTGGCCTGAATGCGCTTAAAATCGACAATCAGGCATTAGTATATCAAAAAAGGCGCGTGTTCATCGTTGCAAGCCCCCAAATGAACCCTTTGGCAAGGATTGTATCCGTGGGCCCTGGATTGGTACGTTTTGTCGCTGTAGATGTACCAGTCCTCTACTCCCCTGGGGGCGATGTCAAAAGACCACCTTGGCACCCAGTGCCACGAGAGACACAAAAAGCCGTAACATTCCAATCGTTCCCCGCTAAAATGAATACCGGTTTCAAAATCGGGAGCCATGGCGACCACTTTGGTCCAAGAATCGTTGGCCGTTTGGTAACAAGCTTGCGGCACATTCGTCCGGGACCGCCGGAACTTGTTTTCGCTAATAAAATTATCGATGAACCACTGTGCGCCGTAGTTGTCATTAAAGTAGTCCGCTGTACAGCCGGTGGCCTCCGTTCGCGCACTGCCTCCTTCGGTCCGTTTAGAGCCGGGTAGTTCAGCTGGGAATGGCAAGGGAGGGGTCGAATCCCGTTCCGCTTTGGCTTGAGTAAGGCGGGCCTGCGCTTGCGCCAAGCGGTTGATTGTCGCCTGGTCGGGCGCACTGGCAATGGCTCGGTAGATGGCAACCAGCGACTGCCCTTTTTCACTCATCAAGTCCAGTTTGCTGCTGATTTGCAAAGAGGCACTGAGCCGGGCGTTCTGCCTACCAGGCTTGGGCGCTGTCCGCGAATGCCGAATGGCTACCTCGCCGGGCGCAAACTCGTGGAAGCCAACGAAGCTTCCGTCTTCGTAGCGGACCACGGCCAGCGTATCGCCCGTGATTACATTGGTGGAATCGTTGCCCTTGGCCACCCCGGGCGTTTCTTGTACGGGTCCGGAGAGCGGGTCTTTCGAGCAGGAAATCGCCGTCCCGGCGAACAACAAGGCAATAAAGTACTTGAAAACAGATTGTCTGTTTTTCATTGGTGTGAATAAATTGGTTTGGGCAAAATGAAGTTGACTACGGCAGCAAAAGTAGAAGATCAGCAACCGGCTGGAAATAGTACTTTCGTACCCATTTTTGATCGACCAGCGCGTAGAAATTGGAACGGCAACGATGCCTGGCAGAGAGTGAAAAAGCGGCAGCTGAGCGGCCACCGGCACCGCTTCAAGCAGGCTGACGGAGGACTGCGCGGGAATAATTCGGGTCCGGTTGAAGTTTGCGGCCCCAAGGGGCATCCGGTACTCCCCTTCCGTGCATTCCCGGCACTCCATTGAGACGAGTAAGTTGATCTCGAAGAGGCAGACGACGCTCCCTTACCCGGCGGTACGATGCGCTCAACAACCAGTAGCCGCGCGTCGTCCCCACGGTAAAGCACCTTTTTAAGCAGGCAAAGATCACCCACTCGCCGGAACGTTGGCTACGACGCAGATCAGTTGAGTAGTCCGAAACCCCGCGGTGTTTTTGCGGAAGGTTCCGCCTGGGATGAGGTTGGGATCGCTTTGGGATTTGGTTAGTCGATGCGGATAGCGATGTAATAGCCCGTCCCCTTCAGTACGTTGGCAGAGTGAATGACTCCTCTCGGAATCCATATGCAGGCGTTGTTGCTTACCGTGTACACTTCATCCTCCAACTGAATTCGATAAACCAGTTCTTGTTCGGAAATGATGAGGTTGACTTCATCATAATCTTCGTGCACGTGCGGCTCCGTGTATTCCAAAGGGGGATATTGAACGGGCGATACTTGGTGAACCCCCAGGTGAAGGGGAAAACGCTTGGCGGTGTAACGCGTGATGGCTGCCGTATTGCGGTGAAAAGGCACCGCAGCGAGTGCTTCGGGTAGCATCTTGAAAATAAGCGATTCCTGGTCGTTTTCGGCGAAAAGTAAACGGTCGATTGAAGGTTGCATAATTAAAGTGAGGGGGTGTTTGAGTCGATTTAAGAAAACGGATGACTGGTTTATTTCAATATTTAAGCCCGGAGAAGCCAGCATAACCAGGCGCAAGCCCACTGGTTTGATGTGCATACGGCGTCATAATCCGCAGTAGCATCCAAAACGCCAGTCCCAGCCTCAAGAAACCGGGAATGACCCGGAGTGGTAGGTCAGTGCTAATGAGCCGTTCAATGGCTTCTTTAGAAAAGCCGGTCTCGTCCAACTGGGCTTGAATCGGGATCTGAATCACCGCCGTGGAAACCCAACCAATGAGCCCGAGAATGAACAGAGTCCATACCGACCACCGCGGAATGGCAGAGGGCCTGAACCAGAGCATCAGTACGTTAAAAACGGTGGCAAACAGCGCGGGCAGCACCATCGACGCAACAATGCGGGGACCCAATGCCTGGTGATACGCTTTGAATTCGGCCGCCCCGATCAGCAGCCAAGTTGGATAATTGACCAGGCTCTCAACCGTGCCACCACCCGCACTGAAAAAGGTGAGGAGAAAAAAAACGGCGGTAACCCAACGGGCACGATGACTAATTGGTTTCATAGAATTTACGGTGAAAGTTAAAACTCAACGCGCACCTGATCCATAATGCGCAGCACCGATTCCTGCCGGAACCGTTGCTTGTAGGCCCCGATGATTTCCCTCAGCTTCCGGCGAGACTCGTTTTCATCGGGGTGGGCCAGTTCCAGCAGAAAAGTGGACTCCCGAACGATGGTACCACTTGAATCCCGCCACTGCCCCTCGGCCCGCCAGACCGTCAGCCCGTCGGGGAAGCGGGGCGTCACCACCTCGGCCAGGAACTGCCGCCAGTTTTGCTCCGACACCTGCCCGCTATCCGGCAGCGACCGGCCGAAATACAGCCGGTCCAGCGTCCAGGCCGACGCTTCGGCACGGGGGCGGCGGTGCGGCAGGCTGTCTTTTGCGCAGGAACTGAGTAGCAGAAAAGCAATCAGGAATGAATACAGGCGTGGCAATCGGATGGATTTCATGGGTCAATTAGTTCGGCAGCAAAGGTAGCGGGTGGGCCATCGCCGGATCAATAGTACTTTACTACCAAACTCGGAGCAACTGGCGATGGCGGATAAATTAGTACAAAAGTACCATTGCCCGCCGGTGATCATTGCGAGAGTTTTGTACCGAAATATTTTAACCACCAACCCATCCAAATCACCAACTCATTTAAATTATGAAAGCAAACGCTTTATTTAACTGGACAATGGGCCTCGCCGGGATCGCGCTGGTCTCCGCCTGCAAAGACTGCAAAGACGAGCCAACGCCTCCCGTCCGTTTCACGCTGGTGAGCGGCAGTGGAGACCTGTCAGGGAAATTGACGGAGTTCCGGGCGCTACTGGGCGATCCGCTCAATCTCACGCCTGATCAGACGACCGGTCGGCGGGAAGTGAACTGGGACGGGGTGCCGGCCACGCTGACCAATCCGAACGTCTTCCCCGGCGACTTCTTCAACAGCACCGATCCGGCCGTGGCTGCGGGCCGCAAGCGCGGTCTGGTCAGCACGACGCCCGGCACCGACCTCCGGGTTAGCAACATCGATTTTACCGACGTGGTAGCGTCGGAGGGCAATCAATTCAATGCCTTTAGTCCCCCCCGCACGTTCGCGCCGTTCGGCAGTACCATTACCGAAAACACTTTCCGGGTACCGGGAACGAATATTGAGGCAACGGTGAAGGGTTTCGGCGTGATTTTCTCCGACGTCGATAACGCGAATTCAACGACGGTGGAATTTTTTGAGGGCAACAAAAGTCTCGGCACGTTCAAGGCGCCGGTGCGCACCGATGATGCCGGGTTTTCGTTCGTGGGCGTGTTATTCCCCGACAACAAAGTCTCGAAAGTGGTCGTCAAGTCGGGCAATGCAGCGGTCAACAGTGGTTTAGCCGACAGCTGGCAGAACGATTTGGTCGTGATGGACGACTTCTTTTACGACGAGCCAAAAGTAAACTAACCAATCATCAGATTTTAATCCAGTCGCCATCAACCCCGACCCGTCGTTGGGGTTGATGACGAACCCTGGCAAAGTCGTCCCTCACAATGAATAGACAACGAGATATTGCCCGACTGGGCTTGGCCTGCGCTACCGGCGGGGTGTTGTTTGCCGTCAGCCTCTGGATGATGGTGTCCATTCAGGACTTGCCGCCCGCCATCCGGCTGTTTTTTGAAAACCGCGACTACCTCCTGCGAACGCTGTTTTTTTTGTCGCAGATCGGATTTATGAGCGGGCTCTACGCCCTGCTTATTACGGACGCTACTGGCCGGTCAGGACTCCGAAAAAGTATTTTGCTCATCCCATTTATGGGCCAGCTCGCTTACCTGACCACTTCCTTGCTACCCAATCAGGCCGTGATGACGCTGTTGCCCATACCCCTGCCGCAGTTAGGCGCGATTCTGAACGCCATCGGGATGGTGCTGGTCGGTATTGCCGTGTTACGGAACGACGCGTGGCACGGTTGGTCCCGCCTCTTGCCCCTGCTAACGGGCCTGTATCCGTTCTTAGTGATGTTTCCGGTGCTGGTCATCACCGGCCATCCTCCCCGGGCGCTCATTGGTCTGTGGGGGCTGGTTTGGATGGCGCTCGGCTATGCGATCTACAGTATTGCTGCCTACGCCAAATCCATTCGCGGGAAAATAACGGTTTAATTTCCAGCGTACCTACTGCCATCTTCACTGCTTATAATAAATTGAATCAAGGCGTTTGTTGTTCGGCATTTGCGATGCCGAATTATTCGGAAATCCGACTGGTACGTTAGACCAATTTTAACTCGGTAATAGTCGTGGTGAACGACTCGCTACACGATAAATTGAAATCAAGCTAATTCAGTCGCCACCAATTCCGATCGGGGTTGGTGGCGAACTTTTGTAGAACCATTCCCCGTGATGCGTAAACGAAGAATCATTGCCCGGCTGGAGTTGGCCTGCGCCATCGGCGGGGTATCTTTTGCCGTTGTCCTCTGGACAATGGTATCCGTTCAGGACTTGCCGCCCGCCATCCGGCAGTTGTTTGAAACCCGTGGCTACATCCTGCGAACGCTGTTTTTTTTGTCGCAGATCGGGTTTATGAGCGGGCTCTACGCGCTGCTAATTGCTGATGCTACCGACCGGTCAAAGCTCAGAAAAAGTGTTTTGTCCATTCCATTTTTAGGTCAGCTCGGTTACCTAACTACTTCCTTGCTGCCCAATCAGACCGTGACAACGTTGCTGCCCCTACCACTGACGCAATTGGGCGCTATTTTAAACACCGTCGGGATGGTGCTGGTCGGTATCGCCGTGCTACGGGGCGACGCGTGGCACGGTTGGCCCCGCCCGTTGCCCCTGCTAACGGGTCTGTGCCCGTTCTTGATTATGTTTCCGGTATTGGCCATAACCAGTTATCCTCCCCGGGCGCTCATTGATCTGTGGGGGCTGGTTTGGATGGCGCTCGGCTATGCGATCTACAGTAGTGCTGCCTACGCCAAATCCATTCGCAGAGAAATAAAAATATCTGTTTAACTTCCGCGGTACCCACTGCCATTTTTGCTACTTTGGTTTGAGTAACGGCTTTTTTGTTTCTGACAAAAAGGGCTGACCACTTCAAGACCGGCATTGCCGTAGCCCCCGTGACCAGCTGGCGGTTTTACGATTCCATCTACACGGAGCGGTACCTGAAAACGTCGCAGGAAAATCCCGGCGGCTACGACGACAACTCCCCCGTTACCCACGCCGACAAACTGAAAGGCAACTACTTACTTATTCACGGCACCGGCGACGACAACGTGCATTTCCAGAATGCCGTGGTGATGGAGAACGCGTTGATCAAAGCCAACAAACAGTTCCGCTCCTTTTATTACCCCAACCGCAACCACGGCATTTCCGGCGGCAACACCCGGCTGCACCTGTACATGATGATGACCGAGTTTCTAGAAAAGAATTTATAGTTATCGCGGAATACGAGAGATGGGCGAATGATGCCTGTCTCCGTTGCGGTGAAGCTATGCGGTGAGGAGGGGAAAAGTAGCTGGTAGCAGTGGTGCTAATAGCTTTTTATCTATTTTCGTTTAAATATTTAAAAGATTCTAACAATTCTTTATCTTCTGAAAAGCTTCTGATGATTTGTTCAAATTTTTCAGTCTCAATCTCCCAGTTATTAACTTTTGATATCTCAATCGCACTTATTCTTTTTCCTTGGCGAAGGTATGCTTGAGTTTTGTGGTGACCATCAATAATAAAATTGACACTTCCATCTTTTATTTTTAGAATAATAGGTAAAGGGCTTTTTCCCTGCTTTATTAAGTTTTCATAAAAATAGACTCTATCCTTATTCAAATATTGCTGTGTTCCATACAACGGATAAGGATCACTGCCGGAATAAAAACTGTGTGACTTATAGTCAAGTCTTAATTCTTTATCATCTACGTAAGAAACATCCTGTTTTTTGCAGGCTATTAGCATAAAATGTGTATAGTCATATTCGATTACTTCAAGTTCATACGTAGCGTTTGATAGCATTTTCATGAACGGTTTTAGTATTTCTACCAATCCTTTCTCCTCCAGATTTCCTTGCTTAAGCAAATCAGATAATTCAAAATATTTCTCCAAATAAAATGATTGCTTATCGGGAACATCTCCGACAAAGAAATTCATAAGGGTATTCCAATCCATTTCCCAAGCAACTACTCTTGGTTGTTTATTATGAAAAAAAATACCTGAATCAGTATTGCCTTTTATGTCAATGAGCCCCTTTCCTTCAGATTGTATATGTGTCTCTTTCATTCTTTATTGCGGTTAATATATCAATACTCGAGACCTTTGAGACAAACTTAAATTCCAAAACTTCTTCGATTTACAAACACCTTCCAAAGCCATATGTCACGTCGAAAACAAAAAAGAGGGAATGCACGTCGTACATCCCCCCTTTCCGTTATAATTTGTTATAATCTAAAACACCCTTCGCCGAAACCGCTTACAGAGTCCGTTTGGTTTCCCGCTGTTCGAACGATTCGATGACGTCTCCTTCCAGGATATCGTTGAAGTTCTTGATGCTGATTCCGCATTCGTAGCCGAATTTCACTTCCGACACGTCGTCCTTCAAACGCTTCAGGGCATCAATATCGCCCGTATGCACCACGATGCCGTCGCGCACCACCCGAATTTTCGCGTTCCGCTTGATGGTGCCGTCCGTTACGTAGGAACCCGCTACCGTGCCGACCTTGGTGATCTTGAAGACCATTCGTACTTCCGCCGTAGCCAGGATAATTTCTTCCAGCTTCGGCGCCAGCATCCCTTCCATCGCGTCCTTCACCTCGTTGATGGCGTCGTAGATAATGGAGTAGAGGCGAATTTCAATTTCTTCCTGTTCGGCCAACCGGCGGGCATTGGTCGAAGGCCGTACCTGAAAGCCCACAATGACCGCATCGGAGGCAGAAGCCAGCAACACGTCGGACTCGGAGATCGGACCCACGGCCTTGTGAATAATGCGTACCTGCACTTCCTCGGTGGAAAGACGCAGCAGCGAATCCGAAAGCGCCTCGATCGAGCCGTCCACGTCGCCCTTGATGATGACGTTGAGCTCCTTGAAAGTGCCGATTGCCTTGCGCCGGCCGATTTCTTCCAGCGTGATGTGTTTGCGGGTCCGCAGACTTTGTTCGCGCAGGATCTGCTCGCGTTTGTTGGAAATCTCCCGGGCCTCCCTTTCGGTTTCGACCACGTTGAACTTGTCCCCTGCCTGAGGGGCACCACTCAAACCCAGCACCTGGGCCGGTGTGGAAGGACCGGCTTTCAGGAGACGCTTGCCGCGGTGGTCGGTCATTGCCTTGACGCGCCCGTGGTGAGCACCCGCCAACAGGATGTCGCCCACCTTCAGCGTGCCACTCTGCACCAGCACAGTGGTTACGTACCCCCGTCCCTTGTCGAGCGACGCTTCAATCACGGTTCCAACGGCTTTCTTGTTGGGGTTGGCTTTCAGATCGAGCAGTTCCGCTTCCAACAGTACTTTTTCCAGCAGTTCGGAAATGCCCTTGCCCGTTTTGGCTGAGATATCTTCCGACTGGTATTTCCCACCCCAGTCTTCCACCAGAATGTTTTCCTTGGCCAACTCCTCCTTGATTTTTTCGGGATTGGCATTCGCCTTGTCCACTTTGTTGATGGCAATCACGATGGGAACCCCCGCTACTTGCGCGTGGTTGATGGCTTCCTTCGTTTGCGGCATCACGTTGTCGTCCGCCGCCACCACAATGATGACCACATCAGTCACCTTGGCACCGCGGGCGCGCATTGCCGTGAAGGCCTCGTGACCGGGCGTATCCAGAAAAGCGATCCGCTTGCCGGAGTCCGTCATCACGTCGTAGGCGCCGATGTGCTGGGTAATTCCCCCGGCCTCGCCAGCGGCCACCTTGGCGCTGCGGATATAATCGAGCAGGGAAGTCTTTCCGTGGTCTACGTGGCCCATGATGGTTACGATCGGGGCGCGGAAAATCAAGCTTGCCTCCTCGTCCACCTCACCCAACTGAATGTCCGTTTCTTCCTCGGCCGACGTGAACTCCACGTCGAAGCCGAACTCATCGGTGATGACCGTAATGGCTTCGGCGTCGAGCCGTTGGTTGATGGAAACGAACATACCCAATCCCAGGCAAGCCGAAATCACCTCGTTCACTGAAACGTTCATCAGGGAAGCCAGGTCGTTGGCGGAGATGAATTCCGTTACCTTCAGCGTTTTTGCTTCTTCCTGCTCCTGCAGGATACGGGCCTCTTTTTCCTCCGCCTTGCCCCGGCGCTTGGCCTGGCGCATCTTGGCCCCGACATTGGGCCGGTTACCGCTCAATTTGGCCAGGGTGGCCTTGATCTGATCCTGGATCTGCTTGTCCGATACTTCTTCCTTGCGTTCGGGTCCGGGCCGAAGCGCGGGTTTACCGGCGGCGGGGGCGGGCGTCGGCTTGCCCCTGGCGGGTATGCTGGGCCGGTTACGGTTGTCGCCCGGCGGGACGGGCGTAGCGCTTTTGGCTTGCTGTTCGCCAATTCTCACCCGTTTGCGTTTTCGCTTGACCTTCTTCTTGTCCTTGTCGTCGGAAGAAGCCACCGGATTGGGCTTTTTCCTCGAATCAGTGGGCAACTCGATCCTACCTAGTACCGTCAGACCCTTCAAGGTTTCGGCTTTACCACCGACCACCCCGTTTTGCGGCTCCGGGGCAACCACCGGGACCACCGGAGTCGGAACCGGTGGCGCGACGGGAGCAACTGCCACCGGGGCAGCTACTGGCTGCGGGGGTTGGGGGTCTTTTTTGGGTTCAACGACGGGTTGGGGTTCAACGACTGGAATCGATGCGACAACCGGCGCCACCGGCGGGGTGACTCCTACCGGAGCAGCAACCAACGGGGTACTGACCGGTAGTGGGTCAACCGGCGGGGTAGTTTCCTGACGCTTCGGCTCGGAAGCCGTTTTTGCGGGTTCCATCACCGGGGGCTTGACCGGCGGCGTTTCTACTACCGGGACGGGCTCGGGCGCGCGGGCCACGACGGGCGGCGCAACCGGCTCCCTCATTGCTTCCTTCTCCTCCACAACCGGTTTCTTCGGCTCGGGGGCAACGGGGTGGTTGCCCCGGTTCCCCCCCAAATCGATCTTGCCAATTACCGTGATACCCGGCAACTTGGCAGGGCGGGGCGCTTCAACGGATTTGGGGAACGGTGAAACTACCGACGCGGGTTTGATGGGCTCCGGCCGGGAAATAGGGTCTTCGTTTTGGTTGCGGTTTACCGGACTGGAAGGACTGACATCCATCACCAGGCTTTCGGGATGCTTCTTGCCGATGGAAAGACCGGAAGCCTCCCGTTTGTCGGATGCCGATGACTTAAAGGTTTTCGACAACATCTCGAATTGCGAAGGGCTGATTCTAGAATTCGGATTGTTTTCCACGTCAAAGCCCTTGGCAGTAAGGTGTTCCACAATCGTGGCGATGCCCACGTTGAGTTGCCTCGCAACCTGGTTCAACCGCATCATTCTGTCGTCTGCCATCGTTGAGCTTTCCTGATTATTTTTCCTCAAATCTACGAATTTTGATTCATACTCTCTAACCGCTTTCCCAACGGAATCAAGGTTCCGTCGGGGATAATTCACGCCGGTGCGGCGGCTTATTCGAATTCCTGACGGAGAACCGCCAGTACCTCGTCGACGGTTTCTTCCTCCAACTCAGTGCGCCGGAACAATTCCTCGCGGGAGAGGGCCAGTACACTCTTGGCCGTGTCCAAGCCGATGCGGCGCAGTTCGGAAATGACCCACCCGTCGATTTCGTCGTCAAATTCCGCCAAATCAATGTCCTCCTCGTCCTCGGTTTCCTCCAGTTCACGGAACACGTCGATCTCCATTCCCACCAACCGGCTGGCCAGCTTGATGTTCTGACCGCCCCGGCCGATTGCCAGCGAAACCTGGTCGGGTTTCATGTACACCGATACGCGTCCGTCTTCCTGGTCGATCTTGAGGCTGCCGATCTTGGCCGGACTGAGAGCCCGGCTGATGAAAAGCTCCAGGTTGTCGGTGTAGTTGATCACGTCGATGTTTTCGTTTTCCAGTTCCCGCACAATGCTGTGGATGCGCGATCCTTTCATGCCCACGCAGGCTCCCACCGGATCGATGCGGTCGTCGTAAGACTCGACGGCCACCTTGGCTCGCTCACCGGGCTCGCGCACGATTTTCCGGATAGTAATCAGCCCGTCGTACACTTCGGGAATCTCGCTCTCGAACAGGCGCTCCAGAAACGCGGGTGAACTGCGCGAGAGAATGATCTTGGGCGTGCCGTTGATCATTTCCACGCGGTGGACGATGGACTTGGTGGTTTCGCCCTTCCGGAAGCGGTCTTTGGGGATCTGCTCGGATTTGGGCAAGCTCAGTTCGTTGCCTTCCGGATCGATCAGAATCACTTCCCGGCCCAGGATCTGGTACACTTCGGCAGTAATGATCTCTCCCACCACTTCCTTGTACTTCTGGTAGAGCAGGTCCTTCTCCAGGTCCTTCACTTTTTGAATCAGGGTCTGGCGGGCGGTTTGCACCACCCGGCGGCCAAAGTCCTCCAGCTTGATCGTCTCGGCCACTTCCTCTCCCACCTCGAAGTCGGTTTCTATCTTGCGGGCTTCGGTGAGCGGAATCTTGTCCAGGTCCCAGATGTCTTCCGAATCGTCGGAGACGATCTCGCGGGTACGCCACATCTCCAAATCCCCGTTTTCGGCGTTGATGATGACGTCAAAGTTTTCGTCCGAACCGAATTTCTTGCGGATCATCGTCCGGAAAACGTCCTCCAGGATCTTGATCATGGTGGGGCGATCGATGTTTTTGGACTTTGCAAACTCGGCAAAGGATTCAATTAATTCGTGGCTGTTCATTTTTCACCAAGGTAAATTCGTTCGTACTCTGCTGATAAGCAATTTAAAAAACACCCCCTCGGCGGCAGCTACCGGAAAAGGCGGCGGGTAAACCCTGGCCAACGGCCATTCACCAAACTTCGTTAGAAACTTCGTTAGAAAGAAACCACGACGAGCGTCCGCTGGATGGCCGTCCAGGCGATGCGAGCTTCCCCGTCCGGCGTGGTCTCACCCGGGGAAAACCTGGAAAGGGGCGGCTTCTTCCCTTTGGCCGCTTCGACCAACCGGATGCCCTCCTCATCGACTGCTTCCAGTCGGCCACTCCGCAGGTTTCCGTCGGTCAACGTCACCTTTACGTTCCGGCCCACGTTCCGGAGGTATTGTCGCCTCAATTGCAGGGGTGTGTCCACCCCCGGCGACGAAACCTCGAGCACGTAAGCCGATTCCACCAGGTTCGTTTCTTCAATGCGCCCCCCCAACCGGCGACTGATCCGGGCGCAGCGGTCGATATCGATTCCCCGGTCCCCGTCAAGCAACACGGTCAACTTGGTAAAACCCGGATTGCCGGTTGCTTGCACTTCCACCAGGAACAGTTCGTCGTCCCACCCTTCCGCCACCAGAATCTGGTCGACCATTTCCTCCACGATTGCCCTCAAAACCATACCCCAATCGATTCCGGTCCAAACCAACCCCCTGGGCTACCGGAGGTTTCCCAAGGGGGGTGAATAAAAAGAGGGGACTACGTGTCCCCTCTGATTCGCTGAAATTCATTTAGCAACGCAAAAATACGGTTTTTTTTTGGGAAACAAATTATGGTCAACAATTTGTTTGCTTCGAAACCACCGCCGGTTTTTCCACGGGTTCATCCGATAGGCGGCAAGGTTAGATTGACTGTTGCAATTACGTGCAAAAAGAGGCACTTTGCGGACTATACTGGCGACCAACTACCCTGACTTCCATTCGACCCTCCCTGCCCGCCTTACCCAAGCCCCGGTCATTGCGCCGGGTGTGGATATTCTTTGTGCTGGGGGTGAACCTGCTGGTTTGTGCCTACACACTGGGGGTGTATCGATTCGTCCACATCTCCCCGGCGGATTTCTGGCCGGCGGGTTTTCTCACCCTGTCGCTGCCCATTGCGATGTTGCTGCACGTGGCGTTCGGGTTGTATTGGCTCTGGTTCTCCCCGCCCAAAGCCCTTTTCTCGCTGGTCGTCGTACTGGTGGGGTACCCGTACTGGCAGCGTACCCTGACCTACCACGCTCCCGGGCCGGTTGCCGAAAGCCTGCCCAGCTTCGAGGTACTAAGCTACAACGTGCGGATGCTCAACACGTACCACGAACGCCTGGGGGTGAATGCCTCCACCTCCACCAAGATGCTCGATTGGCTGATTGAACACGATGCGGACATCAAATGCGTGCAGGAGCTCTACAACGCGGATACCTCGCGGGTGTACAATTCGATGAAGCAGTTGTATTTCCGGCAAAAGCATCCCCAGTACGCCACCCCGCCACCTGACTTGTACGAAAGCCGGCAGGGTTACGTGGGCGTGGTCATTTTTTCGAAATTCCCCATCCTCCGGTACGAAAAGCTGGTCTTTGACCGGAGCGGCATCAACAAGGGAGTGGTCGCCGACATTGCCGTCGGCAAGGATACCATCCGGGTTTTCAACGTGCACCTGCAATCCATGAGCATCCGCGTGAAGAAAGTGCTGAGCGAACGGGAGTACGAGCGCGCCAAGAAGGACTTAGCCGACATTTTCCGTCGGCTCAAGCGGGGCTTCGTTTCCCGGGCCGAACAGGTGGATCTGCTGGAAAAGCGCATTGCGGCGAGTCCCTATAAAGTAATCGTGTGCGGCGACCTGAACGACATGCCCTACGGTTACACGTATTCCAAACTCCGGAAGCGGCTCCGGAACGCGTTCGAAGAGGCGGGAAACGGCTTTGGCTTCACCTACAACGACAAACTGTTTTTCCTGCGGATAGACAACCAGTTCTGCGACCCGCGATTTTCCGTGCGCGATTTTACTACGCACCGGGAAGTCGACTATTCCGATCACTTCCCGGTATCGGCGGTGTATTCGCTGGAGTAAGGCGGCGGGGGATTTCGGATCGGGAAACCGTTTCTTGCTTGACTCAACTTTTACACTGGCCCATGGCTGTCCGCGTCGCGATCCGACACCACACCCAATACGAATACGACCGGCCCGTCTGGCTCTTTCCCCACGTTTTGCGGCTCAAACCCGTTGCCCATTCCCGCACCCCCGTCGAGGCGTACGCGCTCAACATCGTACCCGCCACGCATTCGATTCACTGGCAGCAGGATCCATTCGGCAATTACCAGGCCCGGGTCGTTTTCCGGGAAACCACCACCCACTTGTCCATCACCGTCGCGCTGACCGCCCGGCTGGTCGTCTTCAATCCGTTTGACTTTTACCTGGAAAGTTACGCCGAGCATTTCCCTTTTCCTTACGAAGAAACCCTGCGGAAAGGGCTGGTGCCGTACCTGGAAATCGCGGAACGGGGTCCCCGGCTGATGGGATGGCTGGCCGACCTGAACCGGCGCCTGGTAGTCTCGTCCCACCCCGGGACTGTGGATTATCTGGTGGGTCTCAATCGGTTGGTCTACCAGGATGTTGCCTACACGACGCGCATGGAACCGGGTGTTCAGACGAGTGAACAGACGTTGGAGTGGGCTTTGGGTTCCTGTCGCGATTCGAGCTGGCTGCTGGTGCAGATTCTGCGGCACCTGGGCCTGGCGGCTCGCTTCGTTTCGGGTTACCTGGTGCAGCTGAAGGCGAATGTTCAATCACAGGGATCAGTTTCCGGCCCGAAAGCGGACGCCGCCTTCCTGCACGCCTGGGCCGAAGTGTACCTGCCCGGCGCCGGTTGGCTGGGGCTCGATCCGACGTCGGGTTTGCTGGCGGGCGAAGGACACCTGCCGCTGGCCTGCACCCCCGAGCCAACCAGCGCCGCCCCCGTGACGGGATCCACTGGCCCCGCCGAAACCACGTTCACGTTTGCCAGCACCGTGGCACGCGTATAATTCGAATGCCGGTCGGCGGGCATCCGGTTTGTCTTCTTCAGTTGCATCCCTGGCCAGGCGGAGCGTCTTCGGAAGCGCTCATCCGGGCGATAGCTGGACAAATAGCTTGCCCTGCGTTCGGGCACCCGGCTGCAAGCCATTCAGATAAAATTATCCATTGTTGTTGTTTTGCTCAACCGGAGTCTCTGAGACCTTAATTCAAGAAATAAAGACACCATCCGCGGATGAGATTGCCGAAAAAGTCCTACCTTTAAACCGCTCTTTACCAAGTTTTGCGAAGCCTTCACCAACCCACTTTATTGATTCCGTTATGAAAAACCATCGCTTCCGGAGGGGAATAGCCGTGCTGGCCTGGAGCGCGTGCCTGGGCCTGGTTCGGCCGGGTGCCGCGTCTGCTCAAACTAATCCGGCCATGACCACCTTGCCGCTCGGTGACATGAGCGGCTTCCGACCCGTGGCCGACAACTGGCGCACCGTAGGTGGGGTATCCGCCGACCTCAACCAGAAAGAAGCCGTCAAAACTTCGCCGGGCAAAGGCATTCTGGTGAACGTTCCGGGTGAAAAGAAAAAGGACAACCTGACAACGACGTTCGAGCACGGGGACCTGGAACTGGAGCTGGACTTTATGATGGCGAAAGGGTCTAACTCTGGCGTTTACCTGCAAGGGCGGTACGAGATCCAGCTGTTCGACAGTTGGGGCGTCAAGAGTGCCGGCGTTCACGACCTGGGCGCCATCTACGAACGGTGGGACGACAGCAAACCGGAGGGTCAGAAGGGATACGAAGGACACGCACCCCGCGTGAACGTGGCCCGCGCCCCCGGCCTCTGGCAACATTACCGCATTTCGTTCCAGGCGCCCCGCTTCAACGCGCAGGGACAAAAAATCCAGAACGCCAGGATCCTGGAAATCGCCCTCAACGGTGTCACGCTCCACGAAAACGTCGAACTGACGGGTCCGACCCGCGGGCCGATGGCTCCCAACGAGGTTGCGATGGGTCCGCTTTATTTCCAGGGCGACCACGGTCCGGTGGCTTTCCGCAACATCCGCTACCGGAATTACGACAAGGCTCCCGTCGAACTGGCGAACCTGCGCTACGGCTACTACGGGAAGTTCGACCGCGAACCCGACTTTGCCACGCTGAAAGCCGATGCATCGGGTACCTCCCCCGACTTAACCTGGGAGGTGAGCAAAACACCCAACGACTTCGTGCTGCGTTACACTGGAACGATGAAGATCAAGGAGCCGGGCCAATACACGTTTCAGTTGTTGTCGGCGGGAAACGGAATGCTCAAGGTAGCCGACAAAACCCTGGTTGGCTACAACCAACGCGATCGCCAGGGATCCGTCACGCTCCAGCCAGGTGATCAACCCATCGAAATCGTGTACGCCAAAGCCGAATCGTGGCAAAATCCCGCCCTGGGCGTGTTTGTGGAAGGACCGGGCATCCGGCGGCAACCCCTGCACACGATGAGTTCGGTGCCGCTGCGCAATCCCGTGGACCCGATTATGTTGAAGGCCAACGAAATACAGCCTTCTCTACTGCGCAGTTTCGTGGATTTTCAAAGGGAAGGCGACCAGAAATCCAAACGCATCGTGCACGCCATCTCCGTGGGCGACGCCCAGGATGTGCATTACACGATGGACCTGGACAACGGGGCGCTGGTGCAAGTCTGGAAGGGCGGCTTCCTGGACACCACGCCGATGTGGCACGACCGCGGAGACGGCAGTTCCCGTCCCCTGGGAAGTGTGGTGCTGTTGAACGACGCGCCCGCGCTGACCGTCCTGGGTAACAACACCGCGGCTTGGCCAGACACCCTGGCAACCGAGGCCGCCTACCGGTTGCGCGGCTACGACATTGACGAAAGTGGTCATCCCGTCTTCAAGTACACCGTGTACGGTGCGGAAGTGGAAGATCGGCTGATGCCGGAGGAAAACGGCAAATTCCTGACGCGGCACGTGCGGATCAGCGGCGCCAACGTACCAAATTTGTACTACCGGGTAGCCGAAGGAAAGGACGTAGTCGCCCTCTCCGATGGTACCTACGGGGTAAACGGCAACCAGTACTACGTGCGGGTAGCGGACGCGGGTAGCGCCAAACCGATTGTTCGCACCGTAAACAATCGCCAGGAGTTGCTGGTTGCAATAAGCGGAACCGCCCAGGGAGCCAACCTCCGGTATTCAATCATCTGGTAAGTCGTTTTCAGTCACCTTGCTTTCATTCAACAGCCCAATGAAAATTTTTCGTTCAATGATTTTCTCGTTCAAAAAGCGCGCGTGTTACCTGCTAGCGGGCGTGTGCGCAGCCGGATGGGTTGAACCAACGGTTGCTTTTGCGCAGTCGGGCACGATGCCGACGGAAGAAACGTACTACAACCTGGTTACCCTGCCCATTCCCGAAGGGTTGGTCATGGAAGTGGGCGGCCTGGCCGTGCTGCCCGATGGGCAACTGGCCGCTTCCACGCGCCGGGGTGACGTCTGGCTGATCGAGAATCCGTCCATGAACAACGGCAAAGCGCCCTACTACCGGCACTTTGCCAGCGGTTTGCACGAGATTCTCGGCCTGGCTTACCGGGAAGGAGCCTTGTACATGGCCCAGCGCGGCGAACTCACCCGCCTGCGCGACAAGAACGGCGACGGCAAGGCCGACAGCTACGAAACGGTGTACGCCTGGCCCATCTCCGGTCACTACCACGAGTATTCCTTCGGACCCAAGATCGCTCCCGACGGCACGATGTTCGTGACGGCTAACGTGGCTTTCGGCGACGTGGAATGGTGGCGGGGCGAGAGCCGGGTGCCCTGGCGCGGCTGGACCATGCAAATTTCTCCCGACGGAAAGATGACGCCTTACGCAACCGGGATGCGTTCGCCCTGCGGCATCGGCCTGGTAAACGGGGAATTTTTCTACGCCGACAACCAGGGTGACTGGATGGGTTCGGGCGGCGTATTTCACGTTGAGAAAGGCGATTTCACCGGCCATCCCGCCGGTTTGCGCTGGGCTACCCGTCCCGAATCGCCGGTGAAGGTGACTACCAACGAGGTTTACGCCCGCGTGGACCCGAGAATGGCCAAGCCGGGCGAAAGGCCCATTAAACCCGAAAACAACCCGAAGGACAAAGGAACCCCCTTGTTCGAGTTGGAAAAAGAGTTGCCCGCCGTCAAGACCCCGGCCGTATGGCTGCCCCACGGCTTGCTCGGTATTTCTACTTCCGAGATCGTGTTGGACGAATCCCAAGGCGCGTTCGGGCCGTTTGCCGGACAACTCTTCGTCGGTGACCAGGGCCAGAGCCGGGTGAACCGCGTCTTCCTGGAAAAAGTAAATGGGGTGTACCAAGGAGCAGCCTTCGCTTTCCGCGAGGGCTTCGAATCGGGCGTGTTGCGGATGGCCTGGGGCAAGGACGGCTCGATGTTCGTGGGCCAAACCAACCGGGGCTGGGGTTCAACCGGGCAGAAACCCGGTGGCATCCAGCGACTGGTCTGGACGGGGAAAATGCCTTTCGAGATGAAAGCCGTGCGGGCGATGCCGGACGGTTTCGAAATCGAGTTCACCCAACCCGTCGACAAAAAAACCGCCGCTAACCCCGCTTCCTACGCCGTGACGGGTTTCACCTACAAGTACCACCCGGTGTACGGCAGTCCGACCATCAACCAGGAAGAATGCGCCATCAAGGGCGTGGAGGTGTCGTCGGACGGAATGAAAGTTCGGTTGGCGGCGGATGGCTTGCGTCCGAAATACATACACGAATTGAAAGCCCAAGGTGTGCGTTCCCAGTCAAACCTGTCCCTGTTGCACAACGTGGCCTATTACACGCTCAATGAAGTTCCGCAGGGCGAAAAAATGGCAGGAAAGGCAACTGTAGCCACCACCCACGCGGACCATTCCGGCCCAACCGACGCGACCGCTTCGGCTTCGACCAAGGGAGGACTGGGGGACAGCAAAGCCGCTGCCGCCAACGTTTCCGCGGGACGGTCCGGTGCCAAGTCCATTGCGCTGGCGAAGCGGCTTACCAAGATGCCCGCCGATTGGACCAGTGGCCCCGACCAAACCCTGAACATCGGCACCCAGCCGGGACTGAAGTTTGACAAGACTGAACTGACCGTGAAGCCCGGCAGCAAGATCAAACTGACCTTCAACAACAACGACGATATGCTGCACAACTGGGTGCTGGTGATGCCCGGAGCGGCCATTGAGGTGGGCAATGCTGCCATCAAGTTGGGCTTGGACGCGGAGAAGATGAACTACATTCCTAATTCGTCCAAGGTATTGAGTCATACCAAGTTAATGCAACCCGGAACCAACGAAGCCATTTACTTCGTAGCGCCCACCAAGCCGGGCGAATACACGTACGTGTGCACCTTTCCCGGACACGCCTACGTAATGCAGGGCACGCTGAAGGTAATGAATTAGACCGGGCGAGGTTTTTTTCGGCTGGGTATGGGTCGCCTCCGTTAGGGTATCTATCGCGTGGGCTTCCGTATTTTTACTTATTTACCTCCAAACCTTTTCTGGTATAAATATTGTTAACGTATTGTTAAATCAGTTCGGTAGATATTGTTTTCTTGGATTAACTTGAGTACATGCACGGTGTGCAGTCGAGGGCTGAGGGCGGGTGCGGTCTTTTTTTGCCTCTTCCCGTCGGTGTTTTCAACTCACCAGTTTCAGGCCGGTTGACGGCTGATTTCAACGTAATAACAACTGTTTCCATCGCTTTAACGTAACAACAACATTATGAAAACAGCCAACCCTTCCTTCAAATATGTAGCGGTGCTCGCCCTGGCCGGAGTGTGGGGTTGCAGTCCGAATCAGTACGCCCAGAACAAGGAGTACGACGATGTCTACTTCTCCTCTAAAGATAAGCAAGAGCCGAAGTACCTGGAACGACCGGTGGTTGTATCCAACCAACGAAGCCGAAACAGCTACCAGGAATACGCCGGTCAGGACGCCAATCCCGAGTACGCGCCGCCGTATACCCAACGGAGTCAAGCTGTGGACGCGCCGAGCAACGCCAACGGCACGGCTGACAACTACGATTCCGACAATGCGTACTACGACGAAGATTATGCCCGCCGCAAAGGCTATCTGAGCGCCCGGAACGTGAACCGCAATCTTTCGTCACAGGTCGGTTACAACGCGGGTTTTGGGGATGGCTACAACGCCGGTTTTAACTCCGCTTTTCAAAGCGGATCGTACAATCCTTTTTGGAGCGCCTACAATTCACCTTTTCGTCCTTCTTCGTTCTGGGGTGCCCGGCCTGGTATCATTATCAGTATCGGATCCGGTCCCCGCTGGAATCGGTGGGGTTCGCGATTCTACGATCCCTTTTGGAACAATGGTTTTTACGGCTCGCCCTACTCAGCTTGGAACAATTCGGGATGGGGTAGTCCGTACGGTTTCAACGATCCGTTTTACGGAGGCTATTCGAATTATGGCTACGGTTACGGTTACAACAGCTTTGGTTACAACAGCTTTGGCTACAACAACGGAGGCTGGGGAGGTTGGGGAGGCGGTTACAACCGTCCTTACAATCCTTACTATAGCTACTACGGCGGACAAAATAACGTAGTGATTATCTCGGGAAACAACGCGGGAGGAAACAACAACGCAGGAAACGTCAGAAATGACCGGCCCGCGGTGCAGTACGGTCGCGGTCAGAGTCCCAACGCTGGCAATGGTTCTTCCAACTCGGCAGTAAACAACAACTTCGACAACACACCGCGCTACAACAACGGTGGTGGCCGGGCGAACTACGAGAACAGGACTACCCCAGTGCCGGGAAATAGCGGCAACGTGTACCCGAATAACAACGGCACCACTGCCGATCCGACGGGAAGCGGAAGCAGGGCGTACGGTAATTCGTATTACCGGTCTCAGCGAACCAATTCCGGCCAGAACAACGACAATACGGTGGTGCAACCGCGCGGCAACGCCAATACGTATTATTCCAACCCCGCGCGGGGCAATTTCAATAATCAATCACAGAACAACACTCCTAGCAGTTCGGATAACTCAAGCGGGTGGAATCGTTCGAACGGCAACAGCTACAACAGCGGTTTCAACAACAGCCGCAGCAACAGCAACAACAGCGGTAGCGTTGGTAATTCCAATTCGCGCACGTACAGCGGCAACACCAACAGCAACGCCGGTAGTAACAGCAACAGCAGTGGTGGCAGCGCGCCCAGCGGTGGCGGCGGCGGTGGCGGTGGTCGCCCCAACGGGCCGAGGTAACGTTTGGCCCGGAGAAATCCGCACTGGCCCTGTTCTCAGAACCTCGCAGATAATTTATCTGCGAGGTTTTACATTTGCACGCTTTTTGCAATAATCACCCAGGATTACACGCTTAATTCATCCCCCATGAAACTGAGAATTGTCTTTATACTGGCTATTTTCGCTTCTCTCCTGCTTCCAGCGTATGCGCAGCAGGATTACGCGTCCGATGCGCTGCTCTATTCCGGTTCCAGCCTGTCGGGTACGGCCCGCTTCCAAGGATTGGGGGGGGCGCAGACGGCCTTGGGCGCTGACTTAGGTTCTTTGTCCGGTAACCCCGCCGGCTTGGGCATGTACAAAAAGTCCGAGTGGAGCGTCAGCCCGGCCCTGGGATACGCCGGAACCAGTGCAGCGTACATCGGCAACACTACCCGGGAGGGCAAGCTCGCCTTCAGCGTTCCCAACGTGGGCGTGGTGTTTTCGTCAGCCAAGGAAGAAACCGCACCCGGTAAGTGGCGAGGTGGGGCTTTTGGCGTCAGCTTTTCTCGTCAAAACAGCTTCCAGAACCGCTATGCCTTTGACGGCATCAACAACGTCAGTTCCATTGCCGACCGCTTTGCTTTTGAAGCCAATGAACGGGGAGCGAGTGTGAACACCCTTCGGAATGAGTACGATTTTAATTCCAACACCACCTCCAGTCCTTACGACGGGGGGGCAACGGCCCTGTATTTCCAGACTTACCTGGTCAATCCGGTCGGCACCAACGACGTCAATAACAACGAGTATTTCCAGTTCGAGGCGCAGGACGAACCGGAAGGTTCCTCCCGGACGTCCGTACGGCAACAAAAAACGCTGACCACCACCGGCTCCGCTTCCCAGTGGAACATTGCCTACGGCGGCAATTACGACGACAAGCTATATTTCGGGGCTTCGTTGGGCATTGCGCGACTCAATTACCAATCCATCAACAAGTACGATGAGAGTTACGTCAACGGCAAAGTGTTCCGGGGTTTAACCCTGAACCAGGATTTCAACATCCGGGGAACGGGCGCGAACTTCACGGCGGGTGTAATCTACCGGGCCAATGACGTATTCCGCCTGGGCGCTTCGTTCACCACCCCGACGGTATATGGCCTTTCCGAAACTTACGATTCGTCCGTGGACGTGGACCGCATTGCCATTCCAAAACTGGACTACAACGGTAACCAGGAAGTAGACAATCAAGGAAGGCCCCTTTTCGTGGACATTGACCCTACTTACACCGTGCGGACTGCCCCCCGCAGTTTCAACTACAACTTAACCACTCCCTTCAAGGCTTCGGGTGGCGTGGCGTTTTTCCTCGGTAAAGGCGGTTTCATTTCCGCCGATGTCGAATATATTCCCTACAACACCATGAAATTGCGTACGGACGGGGATGCCTCTTTCAAAACGGATTTCGAGCAAGGCAACCTTGCGTTGGGCATTACGGGTATTCAGCAGCAATTTCAGTCGGTGATCAATTTCAAGGTGGGGGGTGAGTTTCGGTACAATATTCTGCGGTTGAGGGGCGGGTTTGCCTACCAAGCCGATCCGTACAAGCCCAGCCCGGCCAACAACCTGGACCATACCCGCCTGAATTTTTCGTTGGGCGGCGGGGTGCGACTGCCGAACTACTACATTGACTTGGCCACTACGTACAGCCGCTACAAAAGCGCCAATACTCCGTACACGCTGCCCGACAACTCCAGCTACGCTTCGGCACTCATCCGCAACCAGTTTACCAACGTAGTAGTTACTTTCGGGACGTTCTTCTAACCGTTTTGCCCGGTCCGGTTTGTCCAGGTCTGATGGAGGAGTCATATTTCGGTTAGGGAAAAATCCAGGTCGCTTTCTAAGCGGCCTGGATTTTTTGTCTTCGTCGGAAGAAGCAACGCGCGAACACCTACTTACCGCAACGTTTCTGCCTTAATCACTTCCAATAGCTTTCTCAGATCGATCCGGTCGTCTTGAATCGAGTAGTGGGCTTGCTGATAAAAGATTCGTCGTTCCTCGTATTTTTTCTCCAAGCCGGCCAACAAAATTGAGGCATCCGCTTGCACGTTGAACAAGGGGCGTTCGTTTTTTCTACCGTCTTTCAGACGGCGCAGCAATTCCCGCGGGGAAACGTCCATGAAGAGGCTGAGTCCATTGGCGTGAATAAAGGACATGTTGTCAAAAAAACAGGGGGTACCCCCGCCGGTGGCAACGACCAGTCGGCTATTGGGGACGATGCTTCGCAGCAAGGCACGTTCGGATTGCCGGAAATAAGCTTCACCGTGACGACGGAAGATTTCGGCAATGGAAACGCCTTCCCGCTCAACAATCAGTTCGTCCAGGTCAAGAAACTGGTAATCCAACTGGTTGGCCAAGGCTTTCCCCAGCGAGCTTTTGCCCGAAGTAGGCATACCGACGAGAAAAATATTTTTCATTTGACTGCTGTCGGAGTGACCTTCCGGAGCGACCTTCCCAATCCGCGACCCCCATTGGTGGCAGGCGGACGCAATGGAAGCTCCAAAATTATCCCAGCCTGATTCTCGGGTCCAGTGCGGCGTACAGGATGTCTACCAGGATGCTAACCAGAATGAAAATAAGGGCCACCACCAGGGTAGTACCCATCACCACCGGGAAATCCAGGTTAAGCACCGAAGAAATGGTCACCGAACCCAAGCCTTTCCAACTGAAAATATATTCGATGAAGAAAGCACCGGCCATCAGGGAAGCCAACCAGCCCGAAACGGCGGTGATAACGGGATTCAGCGCGTTCTTGAGGGCGTGTTTCAGCACCACCTGGTAAAACCGCAATCCCTTGGCGCGGGCCGTACGAATGTAATCCTGGGAAAGTACCTCGAGCATGGCGCTGCGGGTGAGTTGCGTGATGATGGCCAGCGGTCGCAGCCCCAGCGTGAAGGCCGGCAGAATCAGGTTTTTCAGTTCGAGGTACCGCCCTTTCACGGGGTCGTTTACCCAGAGCGAACCCGTCAGGTTCAGGCCCGTGTAGTCACTCAGGTAGTAGCCGAACACGAGGGAGATGAGGATGGCCATCACGAAGGAGGGGACGGAAATACCCACTACCGACAGGCTGACGAGCGTATGGTCCCAGAAAGTGTTCTGCCGGAGCGCGGCTACAGTACCGAAAAAAATGCCGAACCCCGTGGCAAATAACATCGCTGCCGTGGCCAACCAGATGGTTCCTTCCAGGTTGTCCAGAATGATCTCATCCACCCGCTTGTTGGTCTGAAACGAACGGCGCAGGTACGGCGACTTCAGGACCAGTGCCCCATTCCCGGCTTTTACCAATTCGGTGTAACCGTATTTTTGGCGGTTCTCCTCCGTGTTTTCGTACCAGGCCAGCGGAGAAAGATCTTTCAGGTACAAAACCAGTCGTTCGCCGATGGGTTTGTCCAAACCAAAGTCCCGGGTAATGGACTCGCGGGTGGAAACGTCCGTGCGCTGTCCGGCCATCATAGCGACCGGATCGCCGGGCAGCACCTGGAACAGGAGAAACACGGCGATGGCCACCCCCAACAACACCAGGAAACCGTAAGCCAGTCGTTTAAGGATGAATTGGAACATACTTTTTTAGTCCGCAGTTAAGGATTGATGGTTTAAAGGGCAGAAAGTAGGTCTTATTCCATCATTCTAACTTCTTTCTTACTTCCGCTGCCGAAGGCAGGTCGTGGTAGTGCCACTTGCCTTTCACGGTGCCGTTGCTGAGCAGGACCAGGCCGGGATTGGACCGGATGATGGTTTTCAGCACCGTTGCGTCGGCGAAGTAGTAGGGCATGGCCAGTTGGAATTGGTGGCGAAAATGTTCGAACGTCTTTTCGTCCGACGCCGTCAATACCATGGGTTGCACTCCCGAGCCTTCCAGCGCCTTGGCCAAAGCCCCAACGGCGGCCAGACTGGACGGGGCCGCCCTGGTTACGTCGGCCAACACGGTGACCAGTCGGGCGCCTTCGAAGGTTTGCCGGGTAAAATCCCCCTCGTTGTTCCACACGGCGTAATCGGTGATCTTGGGTTGGGCTTCGGGGTTGAGCAGCACCATGGCCTGGTAGTGGTAGGTGGTGTCGGTGGGATACTTGGTAAATTCCACCCGCTTCCCGTCTTTTTCCATCTGGTACAAATACCTCAACTCGGCCGAGGGCTTCATCTGCGCCGGAATGCTGGCGCCCACGCGGTAGGGCAGCAGATCCACCGGAGGCAGGTGACGGATGGCGTAGATGCCCAAACCCATCGACAACGCGGTGGCCATCCCCACTACCCAACTGCCCACCCGTTGGTTGGTAGCCATCCGGAAATCGCCCAGCCGAACGAGAATGAACCCGATCAGGCCCAGCAGCACTACGTCTTTGCCGAACGACTGCCAGGGTTTGAGTTTGATGGCATCACCGAAGCAGCCGCAATCGGTCACCTTGTTGAAGTAGGCCGAGTAGAAGGTAAGGAACGTAAAGAAAATAATCAGGCCCAGCAGCACCCACGTCGTTTGCCGCAACCGGTACTGCACGAGCAGGGCCACGCCCAACACCACCTCGGCGGCGCAAAGCAACACGGCGAGCGGCAAGGCAAGCGGAATCAGGAAGTGGAAAACCCCGTGCAGCGCGCCAAAATCGGTTGCAAACACCTCGAAGTATTCCTCCAACTTGATCTGCGTGCCCACCGGATCGTTCAGTTTGATCAGGCCGGAGAAAATAAACACCGTACCGACCAAAAACCGGGCTACTTGAGTGGCAACGGACACCGGGGTTTGACGGCGGGAAAAACCCGCTTCGTCTTGGCTTTTCAAAACTACGGATGGACGCATAGTGGTTGCAATGGAAAAGGTGAGTCAAAGTCAGTTGCGTGGGTTTATGGGCAATTTACGCCGTCGGGTGTTCTTTCGGAAGCTCCCCGGCAAGGTGGCCTTCGTCCAGCTTGATGAGGCAGAACACCGCGTAATTGACCATGTCTTGGTAATTGGCGGCTACGCCTTCCGAAACCAGGGTGGTACCCCCGTTGTCCTCGATTTTCCGTACGCGCAGCAATTTCATCAGGATGAGGTCGGTCATGGAACTTACCCGCAAGTCCCGCCAAGCCTCGCCGTAATCGTGGTTTTTCCGCGTCAGCAGCCCCAACGTGGCATCAGCGTGCCGGTCATAAAGCCCGCTCAGTTCTTCGTAGGGCACGTCCAGCGGGACGGTTTCCGGCAATTCCGACTGGATCAGGGCCATCAGGCAGTAGTTGATGATGCCCACGAACTCCGAAGCCACGTCGTCAGCCACCCGTTGGGTGCCCTTTTCCTGGATGGAGCGGATGCGCTTGGCTTTGATGTAGATCTGATCGGTGATGGAAGGAAGCCGCAGGATGCGCCAGGCCGTGCCGTAATCGCGGGTCTTCTGCTCGAATACCGCTTTGCAAGCCCGGATGACTTCCCGGTACTGTTCCGGCGTGTTTGTCAATGTCACGGAAAATTGCTTAATTTTAGCGAACAGTTTCCACCGTTTGAGCCCGAAAGATACGGTTTTCCGACCAAACAAAACACTCTGCGTGCGGGGTGACCTCCTGCACCTGGCCGATCCGGTGGTAATGGGGATCCTGAACGTCACACCCGATTCCTTTTTTGACGGCGGGAGTTACACCACCGAAGCACAAATCTTACTTCGTGCGGAACGAATCCTTTCCGAAGGCGCGACGTTCATCGACGTGGGAGGGTATTCGACTCGTCCGCACGCCCCCGACATCCCCGAGGAGGAAGAACGGGCGCGGGTCCTTCCCGCCATCCGTTGCATCCTGAAGGCTTTTCCGCGGGCCTACGTATCGGTGGATACCTTCCGGGCGCGCGTGGCGCAGTCCGCCGTGGAAGCCGGTGCCTGTCTGGTCAATGATGTATCGGGCGGCACCCTGGACGCCCGAATGTTCGAGACCGTCAGCCAGCTCAACGTGCCCTACGTGCTGATGCACACGCGGGGTACGCCGCAGACGATGACCCGACTGACTGACTACCGCGACGTGACGCTGGAAGTGCTGGATGATTTGCAGAAAAAGATTTTCGCGCTGCGATCGTTGGGGCAAAAAGACATTTTACTCGACGTGGGATTCGGATTCGCAAAAACCAGGGAGCAAAGCTTTGAATTACTCGAAAATTTGAATTATTTTGAAGCCTTGCGGGCCCCCCTGCTGGTCGGGGTTTCGCGCAAGTCTATGGTCTACCAAACGCTGGGCACGACGGCGGCGGAAGCCCTCAACGGCACGACGGTATTGAACACCCTCGCCCTCACCAAAGGGGCTTCGGTGTTGCGCGTTCACGACGTGAGGGAAGCGGTGGAAGCGGTGAAACTGCACGGGATGATGGTCCGTACCCGTTCGCGGGCCGGATTGGATTGAAATCCGGCGGGAAACCGGCCGTCAGCCAAGGGTAAAAAACGGGAGGCAAACGAGGAGCAGCAATCAATAAAAAGGTCAGGCAATGGGGTAAAAAGGAAGAGCCAGCCGCTTGGATTCTTTTACCGCTTGCTTCATTCTTCCAAGTACAATGCACTTACTTTTTACGATCGGATTTTTGCAGATCACCTGGGTAGACATCATCGACATCTGTCTGGTGAGTTACCTGCTGTACCAGTTGTATAAGTTGATGCGCGGCAGTGTGGCCGTGAAGGTGTTTCTCGGTTTCCTCTCCATCTACTTCTCTTTCCTGATCGTGAAGGCGGCGGGCATGCGCCTGCTCACCGAGATTTTAGGCCGATTCATTGAGGTGGGCGTGATTGCCGTGCTAATTCTGTTCCAGCAGGAAATCCGTAAGTTTCTGCTGCTCATCGGCAAGACCACGCCTTTCAACAGCGATAATTTTTTCAAAGGCTTCCCCTGGGGAAAGCCGACGGTGGAAAAGAGCCTCAACATTACCCCCATTCTCGAAGCGGTGAAAAATATGGCGGCCGCCCACGTGGGCGCGCTCATCGTGCTGGGCCAAGACTCGGAACTGAAGTTCTACGCCGAATCAGGCGACGAACTGGATGCGGTCATCTCCAAACGCCTTTTGCTTTCCATCTTCAACAAGTACAGCCCGATGCACGACGGGGCAGTGATCATCGCGAAAGGACGCATCCAGGCGGCCCGCTGCATCCTGCCCGTCTCGGAAAGGGAAAACATTCCGGCCTCCTTCGGCCTGCGTCACCGCGCGGCCATCGGCATCGCCGAAGTGACCGATGCCCTGGTGCTGGTGGTGTCGGAGGAAACCGGTCAGGTCTCGCTGGTGCGAAACGGCGAATTAATGCACAACCTTTCGGTGCAGGAACTGCGCAGCAAACTCAATTTTTATCTCTTCGAGGAAGATGAGATGGAGCGGAAAGAAATCACCCCGGAAGTGGCTTGAACAAGTGGCGGTTGGTATCCATTTTAAAAAATAATTCATTTCAACTGCTCCTTCAACCGGTAACCCCGAGTGGTTCGCTACTCTGGTCCTTCCAATTGCCAGCCACGGCCCGTTTGCGTACCTTTGCGCCATGACCATTGTTCCAGAAACTGCTCCAGAAACTGCTGCGGTTGATGCCCGGAAAGACATCCGCCAACTGAACCTGTCCGAACTCAAGGACGCGCTGACGCGGTTGGGCGAACAGGCCTTTCGGGCCAAGCAAGTTCACGCGTGGCTGTGGAAACAATCGGCGCGTAGTTTCGACGAGATGACCAACCTTTCGCTCAAAACGCGGCAGTTGCTGGCCGAACGGTTCGTGATCCGGCCCGTGGCGGTGGAGAGCAAGCAGGTCAGCCGCGACCGGACCATCAAGTCGGCCTTCCGGCTCCACGACCGCCATCTGGTGGAGGGAGTGCTCATTCCCGCCGACGACCGGATGACGGCTTGCGTATCGTCGCAGGTAGGTTGTTCGCTCAGTTGCAAATTCTGCGCGACGGGCTACATGGTGCGCAAGCGCAACCTGGATGCGGCTGAAATCTACGACCAAATCGTCCACCTCCGCGGGCAGGCCGAGCAGCATTACCAGACCCCCCTTACCAACATCGTCTACATGGGCATGGGCGAGCCGCTGCTCAACTACGCCAACGTGCTGCAATCCATCGCGCACGTCACTTCGCCCGAAGGGCTGAACATGTCTCCCCGACGGATCACGGTATCGACGGCGGGCATTGCCAAGATGATTAGCAAGCTGGGCGACGACGAGGTGAAATTTAACCTGGCCCTTTCGCTGCACGCCGCCAACGACGGCAAGCGCAACCAGCTCATGCCCATCAACGAAAGCAACTCGCTGGCGGTGCTCAAGGAGGCGCTGCAATACTTCTACCGGAAAACCGGCACCCGCGTCACCTACGAATACATCCTCTTCCACCGGTTCAACGACACCCTGGAGGACGCGAAAGAGCTGTACGAATTCACCAAGCACACGCCCTGCAAGGTCAACATCATCGAATACAATCCGATTTCCGAAGCCAGCTTCGTCAACACCGACGAAGACTCGCTCCGCCACTTCGGCCAGTTTCTCGAAAACAAGGGCGTGGTGGTCAACGTGCGCCGCAGCCGGGGCAAGGACATCGACGCCGCCTGCGGCCAGTTGGCCGGCAAGCAGGGATGACGGATTGGTTAATGGCGAGCGACGGGTAATGATCCGGCAAAAAGGCTGCCCTTCAGGCGAGCCGCGTTCGTCGGGACGAACAGGCCCTTCCTTGATTTAACATTGAGGTAACATTGGCCGGAAAAAGTCTGGCTACCTTTGACGCAAAATGCCCCCGCATGTTTGGACTTGAACCCGGTTTACTCATCCTGCTCATTCTTTGCCTTGTTGCTGCCTGCGGGTTTGAATTTGTCAACGGCTTTCACGATACGGCCAACGCGGTGGCCACCGTTATTTACACCAACGCCCTGAAACCCAACGTAGCCGTGGTGTGGGCAGGCTTCTGCAATTTCGTTGGCGTGTTTTCGGGGGGCATTGCCGTTGCGATGGGCATCGTTTACCTGTTGCCCGTCGAATTGCTAATCGACCAGGACATCTACCACAGCGTTGCCATGGTGCTGGCCCTGCTGCTGAGCGCCATCATCTGGAACCTGGGAACGTGGTACCTGGGGTTGCCCAGTTCGAGTTCGCACACCCTCATCGGTTCCATCCTGGGCGTGGGACTGGCTTTTTCATTCATGCCCGAAAGTACCGGGGCCGCCGTCAATTGGAACGAAGCCACCAAAATCGGCCTCTCGCTGATTGTCTCCCCGCTGTTCGGCTTTGGATTCACCATTCTCCTGATGTTTCTGCTCCGGCGGTTTACCAACAGTGAAACGCTTTTCCGGGAGCCCCTCCCCAACCAGCCACCCCCCCCCTGGATCCGCGGCGTGCTGATTGCGACTTGCACGGGGGTAAGCTTCTTTCACGGTTCCAACGACGGGCAGAAGGGCGTGGGACTGGTCATGCTCATCCTGATTGGCATTATCCCCTCGTACTTCGCGCTCAACGCGGAGAAAAATCCGTCTACCATGCAGACCAGCCTGAGCAACATCGAGCGGGCGCTGGCCGGGGTGGACGCCTCCCAACTGACTGCTCCCAACCGACCGGTACTGCAAAGCGTGAAAAACGAGGTTGCCGACCTGCAACAGATGCTGGCGCTCGAAAAGGGAAACGGAACCGAAGCGGTCCGCCGCGACCGGCTGTCCATCCGCAAAGATATCTTGCTGATTGCCAATGGCACGAATAAAATTCTGGCGGACCAATCCGTCAACCTTCCCGCCGCCCGCGTCGCCAGCCTGAAGGGCGGGGTGGGGGCGTTGAAGGAATACACCGACTACGCCCCCACCTGGGTGTTGCTGATGATCTCCGTTTCGCTGGGCCTGGGAACCATGGTAGGTTGGAAACGGATCGTGAAAACAGTGGGTGAAAAGATTGGCAAACAGCACCTTACCTACGCACAGGGCGCCTCGGCCGAATTGGTGGCGGCCAGTACCATCGGCGTGGCGAGCGGGCTGGGCCTGCCCGTCAGCACGACCCACGTGCTTTCGTCGGGCATTGCGGGCAGTATGGTGGCCAACAAGGGTCTGGGCAATCTGCAACCCCAAACCGTGCGCAGCATCGCCCTGGCCTGGGTACTCACGCTGCCCGTTTCGATTCTCCTCTCGGGTTCGCTCTACGTCTTCTTCCGGTGGCTGTTTTAGGCAGTTGGTCAAGAGATTGGACTACCTTCGCTGGATGCCACCCTTTTCGTGCGTACCGCTGGTAGAAAGGTTTTGACGGAAACCTTTCCGAAATTTTTTGCTACAGCAGGCGGTCGCTAACCTACCATCCACAGACCATGCTGACCCTCCCTTTTGCGTAGTCTACTGGCAACCAACGGTGGTCGGTGGGATCTACCCCGCGCACTTCCCGGTCTGATCCCTAAACTTTTTCAAGATTAGTTTGCATTTGTCAGCGCGATTTTTTACGTTGCGTCAGGATGGAATAGTGCGTTTGTTTGTGCCAAAGCCCCCTGAGCGTACACAAACGTCGGTCTTGCTATCTCATTCGTCTAGCCACCTAACTTCATCTTCCATGCAAAAGAACTCATTACTTCCTCCCTTAATCGCCCAAGCCGACCAATCCGTTTTTCTTCAACATCGCGCTGGTCGTTTACCTTTCCCTTGCGGAGGCACCCGCGGCTTTCAGCCAAGATAAAACCGCCAGCGGCAGTGCAACACCGGACCGGGACAACCGCCCGGTAGCGTACGCGTCGGTTGTGTGGTACAAGTCATTGGTACGAAACCCAGACGACTTTCCTTTTCTGACCAAGCCCTAAGGATTCCGTGCTTACCTCCGACGCGGTGGTTATAAATCCGGCAAACCGGTTAATCCGGTAGGTCGTGGTTCCGACTTACCGGCGATACCACCACTCGTTTGAAACCAATCCCCTTGCTGACATTGCCGGCTCCGTCGTCGGCCACCCTTTTTTCATTAAACTTTCCCTTTCCTGCTCACACTTAATCACAACCGTCCATGAAATTAACGCTTTACCTCTTCAAACCCGCTGTCTGGCTCTTGATAGTGGGTTGTTTGCTATTTCAAACGGCCCGGGCCCAGCAGGCCGCATCCGTGCGGGTAACCGGACGCGTTGCCGACGATCGGTCCGAGCCCCTGCCCGGCGTAAGCGTAATCATCAAAGGCACCACCACGGGTACGGCTACCGACACCGACGGAAAGTACGCCCTGACCGTGCCGAGTGGCAACGAAACGTTGATTTTCTCCTTCATCGGCTACAATAGCAAGGAGATGCCCATCAACAACCGCACGACCCTCGACGTGGCACTCGCGCCCGACGTCCAGTCACTTTCCGAACTGGTCGTCGTCGGATACGGACAGCAGAAGAAGGAAACGGTGACCGGCTCGGTGGCCACGGTAAAAGGCGCGGAATTGGTGAAATCGCCTGCGGTGAACCTCTCCAACTCGATTGCGGGCCGAATGCCCGGGGTGATCGCGGTCAACCGAAGTGGTGAACCGGGCAACGACGGTTCCGGTATCCGCATTCGAGGTTCCAATACATTGGGTAGCAACGAAGCCTTGATTGTGATTGGCGGAATTCCGGCCCGGGCCGGTGGCATTGACCGACTGAACCCGGCCGACATCGAAAACATTTCGGTGTTGAAAGACGCGTCGGC
>JACMKY010000494.1 GCA_014379925.1 Cytophagales bacterium
AAGAACTGCAGTTCCGTCCCCACTTCGAATTCGGTCGTAAATTCGGGCCTCAGGTTCGAGTTCTTCAACAGGTCCGACAAGGAGGCGTTGAAGAAAGTAGACCCCGCCGCGTTCTTGTAAGCCGAACCCAATTCATACACCGTTTGCACCTGGTACGGATCCGCTTCCCGACCCACCTTGGTGTACGCCGCCCGGATCTTACCGAAACCGAGCGGACCGGACGAAATGCCCAGCGCATCGGTGAACACGACGGAGGCGTTCACGCCGGGATAGAAGTAGCTCCGGTTGTTGCTGGGCAGGGTAGAAGCCCAGTCGTTGCGGGCCACGAAGCCCAGAAAATAGGTATCCTTGAAGGAGAACTGCAAATCGGTGTAAACCCCGTATAATCTTCTCAGGCGCCGGAAGTCCCGGTTTACGATTTGCGTCGCCGTGGCGCTGGTCAGGTTCAATCCCGTCTGGATGATGTCCGTACCGGTCACCGTGCGGGTGTTGTAGGCCCGTTCGTTGGCATTGGCCCCGATGAGCGCCCGGAAGCCGAAGGTTTCGGAGAAATCCTTGGTGATGGTGGCAATGAAGTTGTAATCCATCTCCGTGTTGGTCAGGTCCTGGGTAAGGATCCTGCCCAGCGGAATGGCCGATCCGCCCTTGCGGGTGATGGTCCGGCGGTTTTCGGTGTACGTGTTGATCCCGCCCTTCAGCAACAGGTTCAGCCAGGGCGTCACGTCGTAGGACAAGGCCATATTGCCGAACGCCCGGTTCACGTTGCTGTTGTAGGAATTGTACTTCACGCTCCAAAGGGGATTGTCGAGCCCCGAACGGTAGTAGAGGTTGTCGCCGGTAACGGGGTTCTCGAAGGGATACTCGTTGAGGTTGAAGTTACGCGGCTGGTAGTAGAGCCGTCCGTAGATGGAACCCTCGTTGCCGAAGCCGCCGTAATCGGTGTAGTAACCGGCACCCACGGGCGGGGAAGTCTGGGTGGTGTTCACGTAGTTCACGTTGCCGCTCAGGATCAGCTTGTTGGCCAGGGCCGCCTGACCACCGAAATTGAGTGTGGTCCGGGAGGCTTCCAGGTTGTCGACGATGCCTTTGTTCGTCATCCGGGAGATGCCGGCGTTGAGACTGGTCTTGTCCCCCGTCGAACTGATGTTGATGCCGTTTTCGATGAGCTGACCGGTTTTGAAGAAGCCACCGACAATGTCGTGGGGCCGCAATTGAACCGGAACCCCGTTTCCGTCCTGGTCGCACAGTTCCGGGTAGAGGAGACAAAAGTTTGGCCGCGTGGCCAGCGGGATCTCCGCAAATCCGTCGGCGTAGGGTTGTCCCTTGTTGGGTCCGTTTCGGTAGAGACTGTACGTTTTGGTGTAATTGGTTCCGTACTGGGTGTTGAGTCGATCCACGTGTTCGGCGAAAGGGGCTCCCCAGTTGCCGATGAACCCCCCGTTGTAGTTCTGGTTGGAACCCTGGGTGTAGATATCCTGGTAGTCGGGGACGGAAGAAACCTTTTCCTGGGAGTAGGAAGAGTTAAAGGTTACTTCCATTCCCTTTTTCTTGTTCCGCCCGCCCGACTTGGTCGTGATTACGATGACGCCGTTGGTGGCGCGCGAACCGTAGAGGGCGGCGGCGGCGGCTCCCTTCAGCACCGTCATCGATTCGATGTTGTTGGGATCGATGTCGTAGGCCCGGTTGGAGGTAGCCGTGTTGCCGGCGAAGTTGTCCGCGTTGGTGGAGTTGTCGAAGGGAATGCCGTCCACCACAAACAGGGGCTGGGTGTTGCCCGTCAGCGAAGAGCTGCCCCGGATGTTGATTTTGGTGGATTGACCGGGCGCCCCGCCGCCGCCCACGATGTTGACACCCGGCACTTTGGCGTTGAGGGCCCGGAGGGGGTCCGACTCGGAACGCTGCTGGAGGGATTCGCCCCCCACCTGGGAAACGGCGTAGCCCAGCGCTTTTTTCTCGCGCTGAATGCCGATGGCGGTTACCACCACTTCACCCAGCTGCTTCACGTCGGACTTCATTACCAGGTCCAACTCGGTGCGGTTGCCGGCGGCAACTTCCTGGCTGATCAGGCCGATGAAGCTGAACACCAGCGTCGCGTTGTCGGGCGAACTGAGGCGGTAGGAACCGTCGGGGCCGGTGGTCGTACCCGTGGTCGTTCCCTTCACCGACACGTTCACGCCGGGAAGGGCTGAACCATCCTCGGCGGCGGTCACCTTGCCCGTAATCAGCCGGCCCTGGGCCCAGGCACCACTCACGAGCAGACACAGGAAGGCGCAATTGAACAGTAGAATCTTCTTCATACGTGTTTTTTTGGGTTAGAACTTACTTTAAACAGAATCCGAACTTACGGAACGGAAATAGCATATGCAACGGTAGTCGGCAAAATCTTTTGTGGGCATTCGTTGGAATCTTAGATGATTATTCTAAATTTTCTATTTTCGACGAAAGATTATTTATGCTGAATGATTGCCACGTCAAAATGAAGAATTGAGCAAACGCTTAAAAACGAGTCTTTTGCGGGGTCAACAATACCCGTTGCACGCCTTTATTCTTCGTGGATGTTCCCCAAAGGAGAGATCAACCGGTTTTTCTCTGACGAAAAAAATCTTGGTAAAGTCAAATTTTTCGATTCGCTTCCCGGTTAGGGAAATGGCGGGCCCAAACATTCCTTTGACCGCTTGTCCTCCCCGGAAACCGTTCGACGGACGGCGAGTAGGTCTTCGCCTGGCTTTGGGCTAATCCGGTCATCCAAATAAAATCCTGGGTGGTCCGCTCAGAACGCCCTTTCGTCACACGGCGGGATTGTCAATAGGAGGGGATTCACTATCTTTTGGCACCGGCGATTGGAACCAGGAAAAAAGAAGAACGTGGTGTACTTCATGCGCGATATCTTACATCAGATCTCCAGCCCGTTCCGGTGGGTGCTTCTGTTGGTGGTCGGGACGGCCAGCGGCCTGCCGTTGCCCAGCCCTTACCCACCCGCCAGCGCCCCGAGTGGCTGGCGCGTAAGCGGCAGGGTGACCGACGAAGCCGGCAAGCCGTTGCCCTTCGCCAACGTGTACGCCCAAGGAACCAGCAAGGGCACCACGACCAACGACGACGGACGCTATTCGTTGGAACTGGAGGCCGGCAATTACCAACTGGTGTTTCGCTTCATCGGCTATCAGACCGAAACCCGGCGGGTGCAGGTGGACAATGCTTCCTTGCAACTGGACGTGCGACTGCGCGCCGAGTCGCTGGTGCTGCAGACCCTGACGGTGACTTCCCGGAAAAAACGGGGCGAAGACCCGGCCTACCCCATCATTCGGAACGCGATTGCCAAGCGCCGGTACTACCTCGGGCAAGTGCGCGCGTTGACGGCGGACGTGTACCTGAAAGGCTTGCAACGGCTCAACCGGTCGCCCAGGCGGATACTGGGTCAGGACGTGCTCCTTCCGGGGCTGGATTCAACGGGGCAGGGCATCGTGTACTTGTCGGAGGCGGTGTCCCGGTACTACTTCCGGCAGCCGGACGTGGAGAAGGAAGTCATCGTTTCGAGCAAGGTGAGCGGCCAAAGCCAGACGCTCACCTTCAACAGCGCCCTGGCGCTGGCCTTCAATTTCTACCAGAACCTGGTGAAGATTGAGGAGCTCAGCGAACGGGGCTTCGTCTCGCCGGTGTCGGCCAACGCCCTCTTCTTCTACGACTACGAACTGCAGGGAACGTATCCCGAAAACGGCTACCGCATCCACAAGATCAAAGTGACGCCCCGCCGCCGCGAAGACCCCGCCTTCCGGGGGTACCTCTACATCCAGGATGACTACTGGCGCATCCACGGCACCGACCTCTACCTGACCAAGGAAACCAAAATTAATTTTGTGGATACCTTCCGGGTAGAACAGACTTACCTGCCCGTGCGCGACAGCGTCTGGCTGCTGGGAACGCAGAAGCTGGACTTCCGGTTTGGCTTCATGGGGTTCGAAGGCAACGGTTACTACCTGGCCCTGTATTCCAACTACCAACTCGACGCTCCCTCCCCCCCGGCGGACTTCAAAAAGGGCGAAGTGGGGCGGATCGAAACCCAAGCCAACCGGAGGGACTCCACCTACTGGGAAGGCGTGCGGGCCGTGCCGCTGACCACGGAAGAAGCCAAGGACTATCAGGTCAAGGAGCGGCTGGAAAAGCGGCTCGAATCAAAAGCCTACCGGGATTCGCTCGACGCGATCACCAACCGTTTCCGGCCGGGAAAACTGCTGCTGGGCTACACGTACGTTAACCGCGCCCGCCACGAGTCGGTCGGGTTCGGTTCGGTGACCCAAAATTTCCAGTACAACACCGTGGAAGGCTTCGTGCTGGAACTGCCCCTGAGCTACCGGCGCGAGTGGCAGGAAGGCAAGCAATTCTTCGACGCCGAAAATACGTTGCGCTACGGCTTTGCCAGCCGGACCCTGTACGGGAAGGCCAAACTCTCGTACGCGTTCGACCGCATCAACCGGCGAAACATCGGGCTGGAAGGGGGTAAGTACGCGGTGCAGTACAACGAGAATGCCCCCATTTCGCCCTTCATCAACACGGCCTACACCCTCATGCGGGGGGAGAATTACCTGAAGCTCTACGAGAAAACGTACGTCCGGCTTACCTACGGACAGGAATTGGCCAACGGGCTCTACGGGTTTCCCTTCGCGGAACTGGCCGGGCGGGATCCATTGATAAACCGCACGGATTACCGGTTCCGGCGGGGCGACGAGCCTCAGTTCAGTGCCAACGATCCGCTGGACCCCCTCAACCCCGACCGCCCGTTCGAACCTTACCGCGCGCTGACGGTGGGCTTCAACCTGGCCATCCGGTTCAAACAAACCTACTACTCGCGTCCCGACTTTAAGTTCCTCAACGCCTCGCCGTACCCGCGCGTGACGCTGAGCTACCGGCGGGGCATTCCGGGCGTGCTGGGCAGTACCACTGACTTCAATTTTGCGGGCATCCGGGTGCAATACGACCTGGACCTGGGTTTGTTGGGGCGGAGCGAGTGGGACGTGTCGGCGGGAAGTTTCCTTGGCAATCGGAATGCCGCCCACTTGCCTTTCGTCGACTACCGGCATTTCAACGGCAACCAAACGCTGTTCTCACTCGACCGGCTCAATGCCTTCTTCCGCTTGCCCTACTACGCCTACAGCACCTCCCGGAGTTACCTCGAAGGGCATTACGAACACCACTTCAATGGCTTCCTGTTCAACAAGATTCCCCTGTTCCGCAAGCTCAAGTTCCAGGAAGTGGTGGGTGGCCACGCCCTGACGACGGATGCCACGACCTACGCGGAAGTCACCCTGGGCGTGGAGAACATCCTGAAGATCATCCGCGTGGACTTTGCCGCCTCCTACGACCGGCGGGGTAACCTGGGCACGGGCTTTCGTTTGCGGCTGGGATTGTAGCGGGGTTGGCTTGGTTGCAGTTGACTGTTGTTGAGGGCGGCTATTCGGGTGGAACTGGTACGAAGTTTGGTAGTTCCGGCTTAGCATTGTTTGCGCAGCCCATTCACCCGGCCATGGCCAGCAATCAACCCGTTGTTGGGTTCTTTTACCCCTGTTTTTTCATTCATTCAACACGCAACGGATAACTGCCCATGGCTACCATCTTAAACCACAGCGGATCGAATCATCAAACCACCCAAAACCGGATATCCCAAATCCGGAACGGCATCCTGGTATGGGCAATGGTGCTGAGTATGCACGCCCATGCCCAAACCGGCAAAGGAAAAGTCTTGCTGGGAGGTAGCTTGGGCATCACCAGTTCGGCTGAACGTGATAAGCTGGCCAATGGACAAACCCTGAAACAAAATGGGCGTGGCTTCAGCGTCAATCCGGGGATCGGGTTCTTCGTGGCCGACGGCTGGGCACTGGGTATCGACTTGGGTTACGAATCTTTTTTCTCGGAGAGCACAGCCCTCGGAAGTAGTGCCAGCACCATCGAACAGACCAACCGGGTTTTCTCCGTCAGTCCCTTCGCCCGGTACTATCGGATGCTCGGCGACCGAATCAGTTTCTTCGGACAAGCCACTGTGGGAAGCCTCTCATCGGGCACCAACGAAACAACGCCGGCAACCTCTACCCAGGGAGGTAAAACCATTTTCACGGGATATCAGGTTGGACTGGGCATCACGCCGGGAGTAACGTATTTCATCAGTCCCAAAGTGGGTATTGAAGCTTCGTTGGGTCTCCTGAGTTATTTCTACGACCGGTTCGAAACAAAACTGGAGGCGCAAGGATTTGCTCAACCGCAGACGTCCACCCGATCGAGCAACGCCTTTAATTTCTCCTTTGACCTTTCCACTTTCCGGATCGGAGCCAAGGTGTACTTGGGAAAGTAACTTCCCGCTGCGCGGTAGGCACCGAAGACATTCCAAATTTCCCGAAACTTTCCCGTCCGGCCGCCCCGCTCCGGTGGGCCATCGTTTGCGAAAATGTCTGGCGCGCGTTGGCATCATTTTGCCACTCAATGCGGACGCATTTTTTCTGAAATTCCGACGTCGCCCTCAATTTTATTTTCTCCTCTGTTCTTTATAAGATATACCCCAAAAACGAGCTTTGCGTGGACAAAGTTTTTGGTCTTTTCTGTGGAAAACGCAACGGTCCTGCATCTTCTCCCTGAACCCTAAAAACAAACGTATGTCAAAGCTCAACCCCCCATCCGAAAGTGCCAACTGGTTCGTGTCAGCAGCCTCCCAAACCACGCGACTTACCATGGCCGACATTATAAAAACCCCCCACCTGGACGACCTCATTTTTGAACGGCGAAACAAAAATTACGGCGCCTACGATTTACGGAAGACGTACGAAAAACA
>JACMKY010000495.1 GCA_014379925.1 Cytophagales bacterium
AAACCCACGGCAGAGAACCTGCGGCTGGCCGGGCAGGCGTTCAAGCAGTTCAATCCGCAATATCCCTTCGAGTACACGTTCGTCGATGAGGCGTACGCCAAAAAATTCGACGACCAAAAACGCACCGGCCAGCTGGCAACCATCTTTGCCGCCCTGACCGTTTTCATCTCCTGCCTGGGTCTGTTTGGCCTGGCCACCTACACGGCGCAAAACCGCATCAAAGAAATCGGTATCCGCCGGGTATTAGGAGCCTCGGTCAACAGCATTGCCACGCTCTTGTCGAAGGATTTTTTGAGGCTGGTGGTGGTGGCGCTGCTGATTGCGGCGCCGCTGGCCTGGTGGGCGATGCATTCCTGGCTGCAGGATTTTGAATACCGGGTAGCGATCGAATGGTGGGTATTCGCCACCGCCGGCGTCGGGTCAGTACTCATTGCCTTGGTGACAGTGGGTTATCAGGCAATCAAGGCGGCCACCGCCAACCCGGTGAAAAGCCTACGAACGGAGTAAGCCGTCTGTAATGGAAGGAATCGGTCAATCCAAGGACCAATTGGCCCATACTGACCCGAAAGATGGCGAACGCCACTGGGCCAGTTCTCTCCTGACAAGCAACCATCTTTTCACGGTACCGATTGGCTACCCCGGTAGGAAGTTGGTCGGACGGAATGGACAAACTTTTTCTGCGAGGTACCCGACTTTCGGCTCAATCGGCGAAAACGCTACCCGTTGGGCGAGCCTTGGTAACCAGGTTTCAGGTCCGGATTTTTAGGGCCACCTCATTCATCTTCAGGTCTGGAAAGGTATTTTGTTGGATACGCCGCCCGCACCAATTCCATCCGAATCCACTAAACGGCCACCAATGTCGATGGTAAGCTATGGCAGCGGATAACCGACGTTGCGGCGTTGCGCATTGCCGTAACGACCCGAAGGGAATTTCAACTGGTCTTGCTCCTACTCCACGGCGTTGATCGGGCGTTTCATGCTACTCAGCAGGCGAAAAGACCCTCGCCTCTTAAATTCCTGAATGGTGTAGCCGTAGTACTTCTTAAAGGTGCGCGAGAGGTGGCTGGTATCGGTAAAACCCAGCTCGAAAGCTATTTCCTTGGCGCTGTTGTCCGAATGGAGCAAGCGCGCTTCCGCCACCTTCAGGCGCGACTGGGTGATGTAGGCTTGGAGCGACTCGCCGGCGTGGCGGCGAAAATACTCGCTGAAGTAGGTGGGCGACGTGCCCGCCTGCGCGGCCAGCGCGGCTACGCGCAGGTGCGCGTTCTCGAACAGGTGGTGTTGGATGTGGTTGAGCACCTGCAGAAAGCGCTGGCTGTGCGCACCGGCGTCCGCGGGGGCCGTGAGCAGCGTGGCTTCGATGTGGCGGGTGAGCAGGTTTAGGATGGTCACCAGCGCCGTTTGGATCAGCGTCGGCGAGAATGGGTCGTTCTTGGCGTGCTCGTCGCGGACGAGTTGCAAGCAGTGCAGCAAGTGCTGCCTGTCCTGGGGGGACCGGACCACGTCGCCGGGTACCTTGTTGTAGTTAATCAGGATGTAGGAAAGCTTCTGAAACCAGTCCTTGAAATCCGGCTCACCGCCGCGGCGCTGGGCGAACACCTGGTTGGTGAAGCGCAGAAAGACGAAGCGGGTGGGCGTGGTCACCTCAAATGAGTGGCAGTCCAGCGGCGGCAGCAGAAAGATGTTGTGCCGCTGGTAGGGGAAGTGCTGGTGGTTGATGCATTGAAAGCCCTCGCCATCCTCAATGAAGACGAGTTCAAAAAAGTTGTGCTGGTGGGGCCGCTGCGTCCACTGCGCCGTTTCTTCCACTGTGAGTTCGAAGGGGGCGTGGGCTTGCTGTACTTGCATGATTCTGGGATATCAACGCCGGTTTTGGGCAAAAGTCGTCCATTTTAACCAAGAAAAAAGAAAATAAGGTCATTTTTCCCTTTAGTATACCGCATTATCCTTGCTGCGTACCACCAACCGGCCGCTCTACCCGTCGACCTTTGTGCCATCATTTACCAACCACGTTTCGACATGCACGCTTTCACGTTAACGGGCACCAGCGGCCCAACGGCCCTGCAGCCCACCGAAGTCGCCACGCCTACCATCGGTGCCGAGGAAGTATTGGTTCGGGTCAAGGCCATCAGCCTCAATCCGGTCGATTTCAAAACCAGCTACGGCAAAGGTGCCTACAGTTTTATTAAGCAGGAGTCGCCCCTGATTCCCGGCTGGGATATCTCGGGCGAGGTCACCCAGGTAGGGGCAAACGTCCGCCAATTCGAGCCGGGCGACGACGTATTCGGGATGATCAATTTTCCGGGCCACGGCCGCGCCTACGCCGAGTACGTCGCGGCGCCGGCCAACCAGCTGGCTCGCAAACCGGCTGCCATCACCCACGAAGACGCGGCGGCGGCCACGCTGGCCGCCCAGACCGCCTGGCAATTCCTGGTTACGAAGGCCAACGTGCAGGCCGGTCAGCGGGTACTGGTGCACGCGGCGGCGGGCGGTGTCGGCCACTACGCCGTGCAACTCGCCAGGGAACTGGGGGCCTACGTCATCGGCACGTCATCGGCCGCGAAGCGCGACTTTGTTTTCGCCCTCGGGGCCGATGAGCACGTGGATTATACGCAGGGGCACTTTGAGGACCTCGTGCAGCCAGTGGACGTGGTGCTCGATGCCGTCGGCGGTGAGACCACGGGGCGCTCGCTGGCGGTGGTCAAGCCCGGCGGCACGCTCATCAGCATCGTCGGCGTAAGTGCGGAGCTTGGCGCGCGCGCCCAGGCCAACGGCATCCAGGCGTATTTCTTCCTGGTGGCCTCCAACGGCGAGGACCAGGCAGCCATCGCCGAACGGCTGGCCGACGGCCGCCTCCGCTCGCACGTTTCCCTGACGCTACCGTTTGCCCAGTTGCCCGACGCACTGCGCCAGGTCGAGGGTGGCAAAACGCAGGGCAAAATCATCGTGACGCTGTAGTCACGTGGATGAAACTACCCATCGAGGAAGTTAATACTGAACCGGGGCGCTCTTTTGTTATCCACCACCAATTCCCCGACGTTTGCGGATCCGGCTTCTAACATTGCCATCCGGAGTTCGGCCGTGACCTCCCCAGCCGTCAAGCGGCCGACTTGCTGTTTATGACCGAGAGCTCGTCTTGCCGTTTTTTTCACCAACACACCCGGCAAACCTTCAAAGGAGCCCCCACGCAGGTACGAATCCGGCGTGCTTGTCGGCGGTTGGCCACCACGCCCGATTCGATCGACCAAATTGCTTTCGGTTGCGGCTACAACAGCATTTCACTGTTTAACCGCGTGTATAAAAGAATCGTCAAAACCACTCCACTCCCCTGACTTACCGTCAGCGGGTCGGAAAGGCGCCGGGATACGGATTGTGATGCGTAGTGCGTCCTCGGGGATGCTGGAAGGCGGCCGTCGGCCTTCCCTCCGATTGGGTTGCGAACAGAAATCCAATCGGAAGGCTACGCTACGCGACAAAACCTTAGCTTTGCCCGTTCAAAAACCAACGCCGGCGTCGTACCCTTTCGGATCAGCCCGGCGAAGGCGGTTTTCGCCGGTGCCTTGATCCCTCACTCACACATTCATGTTACATCCGGAGTCCGTCATCCAAGAGTCGATCGCTTCCCTTCCCCGCCTGGTTCTCAAACCCGGACGGGAAAAATCCGCGCTCAACCGCCACCCGTGGATTTTTTCGGGTGCCGTGCAGCAGTTGCCCCGGGTAGAAGGTCACTCCGCGGAGAACGGGACGATCGTGGAAGTGCTTTCCGGCGAGAAAGCCCTGATCGGCTACGGGTTCTTCTCGCCCGACAGCCAGATTACCTGCCGGTTGTTCGAGTTTACCAGCCAGCCGGTGGACGTCCACGCGCCCGACTACTGGCACCAGAAAGTGGGGCGCGCGTTTGCGCTTCGGCAGCGGTATCTGGTCAGCTCGGCCACCAACTGCTATCGCCTGTTGCACGCCGAGGGCGATTTCTTTCCCGGCATCATTGCCGACGTGTACGGGGAGATCGCGGTGGTGCAGGTGCTCATCAAAGGGGCCGAATTGATTCACCCCTTCATTGTGGAGGCCCTGCGGCAAGTGGGCATCTCCACCGTCTACCTGAAAAACAAACTCAACTCGGGCTTTCTGGAACAGGTGAAGCTGGCCAACGGCTGGCTCACGCCCCGGGAACTGCCCGGCCGGGTGACGGTGCGGGAAAATGGCCTGTCCTTTCTGATTGACTTCGAGCGGGGACAGAAAACCGGCTTTTTCCTCGACCAACGCGAAAACCGGGCCTTGCTGAGGCAGTACGCAACGGGGAAGAAAGTGCTCAACGCCTTCAGCTACACGGGCGGCTTCAGCGTGTACGCCCTGGCGGGCGGAGCCACGGAAGTTCACTCGGTGGACGTCTCCAAGGATGCTTTGCAGTTGGGCGATGAGAACGTGGCGCTGAACTTTCCGGGCGGGGCGGCCCACCAGTCGTTTGCCACCGATTGCTTCGAATACCTGCGCGAAACCGAAAACCACTACGACGTGATGGTGCTCGACCCGCCCGCCTTCGCCAAGAACGCCCGCTCGGTGCCCAACGCCACGCGCGGCTACAAAGAACTGAACCTGAAGGCCCTCCGGAAAGTCAACCCCGGCGGCCTGATTTTCACCTTCTCCTGTTCGCAGCACATCGACCGGGACCTGTTCCGCAAGATCGTCTTCGGGGCCGCCGCCGACGCGGGCCGCAACGTCCGCATCCTGCACCAACTCTCCCAACCCGCCGACCATCCCATCAACCTCTACCACCCCGAAAGCGAATACCTGAAGGGACTGGTCCTGTACGTGGAATGAAGGGAAGTTTGAGGCAGGAAGCAGGAGGAGAAACAGCATCCATCGCGTCTTGCCTCGTGCTTCCTACTTCTGACTTCGTATTTATTGTTTCGCATGAAAAACGAGCGCACGCCTTTCTTAACCCGGGCCCAGGAATCACGGGCCGCCATCGAGCGGCTCTACATTACCATGCGCCACCTCTTTAACCGGGGGTTTTACAAGCCGGCGCGCACGTCGGGCGAGGAAATGCGGCGGGCTTTGCTCACCCTGCGGCCCGAAATCTACGGCTCGGTCAACGACCCGCAAAAGGTGGAGCTGGACGGGTTGGTGTACGTGATGGACCGCCTGCCCAAAGGCATTGAAGCGTGCCGTTTCATCACCTTGGCTTCCCGCGAGGGCTACGGCGCCTCCCGCTTCCCCGTGCTGGTTCCGGCCAAGCGCCGCCGCAACTGCTACCGCATCGACCCCGAACAGATGGTGATCGAGGTGGCCAACGGACGGAGCGAGATCTACGACATCCTCACCCACCTGACTTTCATGTTCATGGAGGCCGACAAGATCCGCCAGCACGCCTTCCACGAGCGCGGGGGCGTCACGCGGGAGTGGGAAAAACTGGAGGCCCTCATCGAGTCGGGAGGAACGGTGGAGGAAGACGAGCGGGAACTGGCCCTCACCTACCTGAGTACGATTCTGGGCCGGACCTTCGAGGAAACCGAGGGGGCCCACCAGCGGTTTCAGGAAAATCCGGCGGCCAACAGCGGCTTGTTTCACATTGTCTACGCCCTGGGCAAAACCGCCATGCGGGAAGAGCAGCAACACCTGGACCGGGAAATCAGCTTCACGCCCACGCTTCGCGAACGCATCGGCCACCACCTCTACGGGGAACGCTGGGCCAATCACCTCAAGCACTACCTGCTCGGTCAGCGTCTGCACGAGCGGCCCCTGCACATCATCAGCGCCAACCTCCACAGCGTGCTCAATTGCCTCTACGCCCGCGCCGCGCTGGGAGCCGCCGCCACCGAAGACGACATCTACGAACTGGCGCTGAAGCTGAGCCGGACGGAAAACGGCCCCCTGCGCAAACAGGTCCGGCAGTACGCCCTGGAAAACGGCCTGCACACCCTCGAGGACGTTTCGGGCACCAACATCGCCGTCCAGCTCATGGACGCCTCCCGGCTGGACCTGACCAAACTGCCCGCCCAACTCGCCTGCAACCCCGACTACGTGCGGCAACAACAGCCGGTGATCCTGGTCATGGATTACGCCTTCGGGGAGCAGGCCTTCGAAACCATGGACGAACTGCTGAAACCCTACGAGGGGGAAGGCGCGCAGTTCCGCCTTAATGTGGCATCCATTTCGCTGATGGGCAAGGCGGGCATTCTCACGGGTGGCAAGGGCGACCTGATGATTCCCACCGCGCACATCTTCGAGGGAACCGCCGACAACTATCCCCTGGACAACGATTTCACGAAGGCCGATTTCGAGCAGGAGGGCCTGGGCGTTTACGAGGGCGCCATGATCACCGTGCTGGGCACATCGCTGCAAAACCGCGATGTGCTGGCCTATTTCCGCAATTCTTCCTGGAAAGCGATCGGGCTGGAGATGGAGGGGGCCCACTACCAGAAAGCCATCCAGGCGCAGGCCCGCATCCGGGGCAGCATCCGCCAGGACGTTAAGGTGCGCTACGCGTACTACGCCTCCGACAACCCGCTGGTTACCGGGGCAACCCTGGCTTCGGGCAGCCTGGGGGCCGTCGGGGTGAAGCCCACCTACCTGATCACGCTCAAGTGCCTGAGCCGGATTCTCGGCGACGGGGGAGGGGCGACGGCCAACGAATAGTGGGGTGCCGGCGGTCGGATCGCCGGGAAAAAGAAAAACCAATTCTCGATGA